>JALELN010000149.1 GCA_022771765.1 Lachnospiraceae bacterium
GCGTTTGCAGCAATTTCACTTTTAGTTTTTCCAGCGCTTCGCGCCGCACTGCTTTGAGAAATTGTTTCGGAAGAAAACAATTTTCATCCAGTTCAATCTGTAAAGAAGTAAACGAAAAATCCGTATCACCGGTCTGTCGCAACACTTTCTCGATATCCGCGCGCTGCATCGGGGCATTTTTTGCAGGCTGCACTTCACCGCCGGATACGCTAACTGTCTGTCCGCTGACAGCATCTGTCACCGTAAAGCGGATGGCATGTCCCGACCTGCACATACAGCTTCCTGAGACCGGACGCTTGCGCTCTTCTGCTACACAAGTATTTTCTGACTGTACGGACGTATGCTTCGGAGACTGCAGGCTCATCATCTCTTTTCCTTTTTCACCGCGCAGATAACCGGCGGTAAAACCACTGCGGTTGCCCAGTTCCATGAGCGCCCTGCGGTCTGCTTCTGAAATTTCAAAATCAGTATCGATCGTACCGTCATCCTTCATCCGGTCTTCCAGAAGATCCAGATATTTTCGGTAAATCTTCGTCACTCCTGCCGCATACTGCGTCTGCTTCATGCGCCCCTCGATCTTTAAGGAGCTGACACCGGCCGCCAAAAGCTCCGGAAGCAGATCCAGCGCACACAGATCCTTGGGACTGAGGGGATACAGTTCGCCTTTTGTCCGCGTCTGTCGCTCTGTCGCAACCCCATAGGGCAGCCGACAGGGCTGTGCGCAGCGTCCACGGTTTCCGCTCCTGCCTCCCAGCATGCTGCTGAACAGACATTGTCCGGAATAACAGTAACAGAGCGCCCCGTGCACAAAGCATTCCAACTCGATATCCACCGTATCATGGACATGCCGGATCTCATCGATAGACAGCTCCCGTGCCAAAACAATCCGATCCGCTCCTGCCTCTTTCCAAAATCTTGCGCCCTCCGTTCCGGTGATCGTCATCTGTGTACTTGCATGCAGCTCCAGACCCGGAAAATATTTTTTTATAAAAGAAAATACGCCCGCATCCTGCACGATGACGGCATCCAGTCCCTGCTCGTAATAAGGAAGCAGATAGTCGTAGAGCTGCTCTTCCAGTTCCTTGTTTTTCAGAAGTGTATTAACCGTCAAATGCAACTTTTTATCATGTAGATGCACATAGTCAATCGCGTATAAAAGCTCGTCCTGTGTAAAATTCTTTGCATATGCCCTCGCACCGAACTGTCCACCGCCCAGATAGACAGCATCCGCCCCGGCCGCGCATACTGCTTTCAGTGTCTCCATTGATCCTGCCGGTGCCAGCAATTCTACTTTTTTTCTCTCATTCATCTTCTTTTTCCTATAATGTAATAAAGGGGACGCTTCCTTTTCGTCCCCCACGTAATATAACATTTATTTTAATAATACTTCCTCAAGATCAGCCGTCAGCCGCTCATTTTTTTGTGTCAGCTCACGCTTCTCCTTTTCTAACTCCTCGATCTGTCCCTGCAACTGTTCATTTTGTTTCTTTACAAGCTCCAGCTTGGAATTGGCCTCTGAGATCTTTCCATTTGCCTCGTCCAGTTGCATCTGGGCATCCACAAGCTGATGTTTCAGATCAAAGATTTCTTTTTCCAGATCCGAGAACTTCGAACCGGCGTTGCCGGCCTGCTCCTTCGCTTTGAAATAATCATCGGCAAGATTGAGCTGCAACATGATATTTTTCATATCCTGCGGAATCCGCTTGTAAGAATCCTGCTGATTCATCTCTGTGATCTTCTGGTTGATATATGCAGCCACACGCTGTAGATATTCTTCTTCCTCAAATCCGCTCAAATTGTACTCTTTTTTATCGATGACTACTACCGTACTCGCTTTTGTTGCCATAATGATTCCTCCCTGCAATTGATATGCAATAGATATGCAAATCGTCGTTTTGCCCCTCGTGATAATAAATATACATGTTTTTCTTCTAAAAAGCAACTCACATCGGCAAGCCGAAGTGTCTGTAACAATATTCTGTCACTACACGCCCCTTCGGTGTGCGGTTTATGAATCCGTTCATGACCAGATACGGCTCGTAGACATCCTCGATCGTGCCTGCGTCCTCTCCGATGGCTGCGGCCAGTGTATCCAGCCCCACCGGGCCGCCGGAAAACTTTTCTATGATCGTCATCAAAAGTCTGCGGTCACTGTTGTCCAGTCCCATCTTGTCCACCTCTAACAGATCCAGCGCAAAACTCGCCACTTCCTGCGTGATCTTTCCGTCATATTTTACCTGAGCGAAATCACGCACACGCTTTAAGAGCCGGTTGGCAAGACGCGGTGTTCCACGGGAACGTCTTGCAAGCTCATACGCACCTTCCTCATCAATTTCCACGCCAAGTTTTACCGCTGAATGCTGAATAATGGTTTTCAACTCATCCACTGTATAAAATTCCAGATGGTGCATCACGCCGAACCGGTCACGTAACGGCGCAGATAGTAGTCCGGCACGGGTCGTCGCTCCCACCAGTGTAAACTTCGGCAAATCCAGCCGGATGGAACGCGCTGTTGCACCCTTTCCGATCATAATGTCAATTGCATAGTCCTCCATCGCCGGATAGAGCACTTCCTCTACCTGACGGTTTAATCGATGGATCTCGTCCACGAACAGCAGATCTCCCTCTGCAAGATTACTCAATATTGCCGCCATCTCACCGGGCTTTGCGATGGCCGGGCCGGAGGTAATCTTTACGTGTACGCCCATTTCATTTGCAATGATCCCCGCCAGCGTTGTCTTTCCAAGCCCCGGCGGTCCGTAAAACAAGACATGGTCCAGCGGTTCTCCGCGCTTTTTGGCCGCTTCGATGTACACCTTCAAGTTCGCCTTTGCCTTTTCCTGTCCGATGTAGTCCTCCAGACATTGCGGGCGCAGGCTCTTTTCTACTTTTATGTCTTCTTCCTGAATTTCTGTGGATATCACTTTTCGATTGTTCATGGATGCTCCTATGTTTCTATACTATATTCTTTTCGAGAAGCCACGCCCACACCGGCATGGCACATCGTTTTGCCGCATTGCCCGAGGGTGACTTACATACTTGTACATTCGTGCCTCGCCGTCGAAACACTCTCTGTGTCAAACACGCTCCCGCTCCGCCTCGAACGCAGCGGCTGCTAAGGAATTTTCATCGTGATCGGTATCACTCGAAAATTCCAAGCACCGGCGTCCTCAGAGGGTTTGCCATCAGAGACTGTTTCGACGGCCAAGGCACGAATGTAAACGCTCCACGTACAGTTATATGAACGCCATATTTTTGAGGGCGAGCTTAAGAATCTCCTCCACGTCTGAATCCGGCGTGATCTCGATACCGGAAAGCACGGAGGATGCCTCCGATGCGGAGTAGCCCAGCGATGTGAGTGCCATGAGTGCCTCCTGGCGAACCCCTTTTTCCAGCTCGAAAGCAGGATTTTTGACAAGCTCCTCCTTCGGCGCAAAGGCATCTTCCAGCTTGAGTTTATCCTTCAGCTCCAGCACTACACGCTGTGCCGTTTTCGCACCAATACCCGGTGCCTTGGAAATCGCTTTCGCATCGTCCGCAATGACCGCGAAACGCAAGTCATCCGGAGTCAGAACAGACAGTATCGCAAGAGCCCCCTTCGGACCGACACCATTCACTGTGATGAGCAGCTGAAAGGTGCGCAGATCATCCTTTGTAAGAAAGCCAAACAGTGCCAAACCGTCCTCCTTGACCTGAAAATAAATATACATTTTGATCTCCGCACCGATTTCGGGCAGATATTCAAAGGTCTGACCGGAAATAAATACCTGAAATCCGATACCGTGATTGTCGATTGTCACGGACTCCGCATCCATATCCGCAAGTGTTCCCTTAATATACTGAATCATACTCTTTCCTTCCTGTTATGAGACTTCTGCAGCTGTGCATCTTCAACCAATCCTGATCTGACTAAAGCCCATTCCCGATCTGACGGATCACAGATGGCAGCCGTTTTAAAATACCGGTCGCAGCCACACCGATCAGCACGCCGGTTGCCATCCCAACCAGAAACAGCACCGGAAGATAATACAAAATCCGGTAATTATCCACGACAAGCGCAGCGACCAGAAACTGTCCGACGTTGTGGGCGATGCCTCCGGCTGCGCTGACACTGATCAGATGAAGCTTCCCGGTATTTTTAATCATAACCATTACAATCAGACTGAGAAACGCACCGGCCAGACTGTACAAAATACTGTAGAGATTTCCAAAAAAGAAACCCGCCAGCAGTACCCGCGCAAGAGACACCATTGCAGCGTCCCGCCAGCCACTCAGATAAAGAATCCCGACAATCACCACATTGGTCAGACCCAGTTTTACACCTGGTATGCCGATGGGAAATGGAATCAGTACCTCCACATAGCTGCAGATCAGGGCGAGTGCAAGACAAAGCCCCAGATATGCTGTTTTTCCTGCCTTCGATGAGCCACGATGTCTCTGCCCACTGCCTGATAAGTTATCCGCTGATGGAATCATACGCCTCTTTCTCTCCCCCAATTACTTCCACGACCAGCTTGTGTGGCAGACAGACAATCGTCTGCCCGTCACGAGAGATGGCTCCCTGACGCATGCAGAGCTTGTCCGGACAATCCGCATCCTTCATATAGGCAGCCCCGTCCTCAATGACGATCACATTCGAAATCCCGCCATCCAGCTCGATCGGGATCTCCCGCGACTCGCTCAATGTATATGTGCCGTAAAGCTGCCCGTCTACTGTGACGGTAATCGCACTGCCATTTTCTGAAAAGCAGTAAATACCAACAGTCAGAACGATGCCAAACGCAAACAGCACTGCAAGAAACAGGCAGTCTCTCCTACCAAATGTCTGCTTCATTTTCTCACCAATTCATCTGTCATCTCTCCGAGATAATAAAATCCCTTGCACTCTGTGAGTTTTACATCCACAATTTTTCCAATCAGGGAAGTATCCCCCTTTGGCAGAAAATGAACGACAGAATTGTTTGACAAACGCCCGGTCACAAGCGTGCTGTCATGCTCATTGACCTGTTCTACCAGCACTGGAAGTACTGCGCCCTCCAGTTCTTTCGCTTTCTCGGCAGCGATACGCTGCACCTCTTTCAACAGCAGATCAAAATTTTCCTTCACCTCTGCTTCCGGCACCTGATCTTCCATTTCAGCAGCAGGTGTACCGGAGCGCTTGGAATAGATAAACGTAAACGCGCTGTCATAGCGAACCTTTCGCACGACATCAAGGGTCTCTAAGAAATCTTCCTTTGTCTCTCCCGGAAATCCCACAATAATATCTGTTGTGATGGCAATATCGGGAATCGCAGTGCGAAGCTTCTCCACCAGCGCCAGATACTGCTCTTTGTCGTAATGGCGGTTCATCTTCTTTAATATCCGGCTGCTTCCGGACTGAAGAGGTAGATGCATATGTTTGCAGATCTTTTTTGACTGTGCCATGACCTCAATCAGTTCATCCGAAAGATCCTTCGGATGCGAGGTCATGAAACGAATGCGCTCCAAGCCTTCAATTTTTTCCACCTCGCGCAAAAGCTCTGCGAATGTCATCGGCTGCTCCAGATTTTTTCCGTAAGAATTGACATTCTGTCCCAGCAGCATGACTTCCACCACACCATCGGCAACCAGCCGCTCGATCTCACGGATAATATCCTTCGGTTCCCGGCTGCGCTCCCGTCCGCGCACGTAAGGAACAATACAGTAGCTACAGAAATTGTTACAGCCGAACATAATATTCACGCCGGATTTAAAACTGTATTTGCGCTCTACAGGCAGATCCTCCACAATCTCCGTCGTATCCTCCCAGATGTCAACTACCATCTGTTTCTCAGTCAGCGCCCGTACTACAAGTTCCGCGAATTTAAAAATATTGTGTGTTCCGAAAATCAGATTTACAAACCGGTAATCTTTTTTCAGACGATCCACCACATGCGCCTCCTGCATCATACAGCCGCAGAGTGCGATCATCATCCCCGGATTTTTTTTCTTGTAATTTCCCAGTGTACCGAGTCTGCCGTACACCTTGTTGTTTGCGTTTTCGCGTACCGTACATGTATTGTAAATAACAAAATCTGCCTCTTCTGTATCTACCTGCACATATCCGATGGTATCCAGAATTCCCCTCAGCTTCTCAGAATCTCTGGCGTTCATCTGACAGCCGAATGTCTCTACGTGAGCCGTCAGTTTTCGCCCATACGCCCGCTCCTGTTCCTCCACCAGCTTCTTTGCCAGATCCATATAATAAAACTGACGCTGCGGCTCCATAATGGGAGCGCCGTTATCCGCATTAATTTGCGTGTTTAACTGTTTTTCCATGTGTCTCTCCTAAATTTTCGATGGTTCCGTCCGGATTCACCATATCAATATTGTTTAACTGTCCTCTGATATTTGCGCGTATTGCTGCCAGATACTCTGCCCGCAGCTTTGCCTGTTCCTCTTTTTCTGCCTTTGTCAGGCCTTCCGCCTTCGATTTATGATAAAGCTCGTTAATTCGCGCGATTCTGCTTTCTTCCATCACACTTCTCCTGTTCTGTTTCATGGGGCTGCTTTGTACAACCAATCTGTATCATACCACAACAACCGCGCCCGCGCAATTCAAAAAGGCATGGAATTGATTTCAACTCCATGCCTGATCACCTATGAATTACTCAATTTCTACAATATATCCGACTTTTCCTTCATAGCCCGGAACAATTTTAATTATATCGTTTGCAACATCATTCCATATATACCGGCTCTCTTTCTTAACATAGAACATATTCATATAGCGCTCTGTTTCATCGTCTGTTCCGGACAGGGATGGTTCTCCGCTCAGCCAGAAGCTCTTTCCGTTCAGACTATCGCCGGCCGGGCTTCCCTCCACGTCAACCCAGTAATAGTCTTCCTCCTCATTAAAACGCCTTCCACCAATCCAGAAAAATCCATTCTCGTTTCCACTGTCCTTAATCGCATCCACAACAGTGTCAAACTCTTTCTGGGAATTGATGTGCACAAGGTATCCGTTCTCATATTCGCGGCTCAAATCAAACGCCTCTCTCCATGTAACATCACCCATGACAACCTTGTATGTATGAATAGTCTTATCATCGGAAGAACCGAGTACACCGGTATTCTGTCCGCCTCCAAAAATCAGATCATCATCCTCGCTTTGAGCTTCTGAATCCTCTTCCCCCTGATCCTTCGGTGAATCGGCATCCTTCCCCTCAAAAGGATCATCTTCATTCTTTCCGTCATCCTTCTGCTCATCCGGATCATTCTCCGGGTTCTGGTCATCGCCGTTCTTCTCATCGTCGTTGTTCGAAGTATCATCAGATTTCTTTATATCATCTGTATCGTCCTCTTCCCCGGAAGCCGACACCGCAGCATCCTTTCGCTCAAACCATCCGTTCTGCACGCCAAGCACACCGACAAACAACGCAACGACCACTGCAGCCAACACGGAAACAACACCGGCCATAATACGGATGGGAAGCCCGGATTTCTTTTTCGGCTGAACCTGATTTTTTTGTGCCTGTGAAACGGAGGGTGAAGCGCTATAACTGTTTCCTGCACCAGACGTCACTCCCGGGGTATATGTACCCAAGAGCATCTTTTCAGCCTGTATGAGTGCTTCCCGAAACTCTGTGGCTGTCTGATACCGATCCTCCGGCGCATAGGCACACGCCTTGACGACGACCTCCCCGAGGCATCTGTCTGCACACATAGGAAGCGGAAACTGTTCTCCATGCATCCGCAGATCTCTGGCCGTCTCTTTATCTGCAGCGGTGACCGCCTGTGTTCCGACCGGCAAAAAAGGAGCCCGGTTGTTGTTGAGCAGCTCATACAATACCATTCCAAGGGAATAGATGTCCGCACGCTCATCATAACTGTCGGCATTCTCTACCTCCGGTGCCATAAAAGAAAGTGTTCCCACCTTTGTCATGGTAGAGGTACTCTCGAGATTTCGTGCGACACCGAAATCTCCCAGCTTATAATCTCCGTCCTTCGAGCGCATAATATTTCCCGGCTTAATATCACGGTGAATAATATTGTGCTCCATACAGATTTCCAGCGCGTTACAGATATCTTTGCCAATATGGATAATCTCTATCTGATTGTTAAGAAGCTCCGCGTTCGTGCGTTGAATCTTTCGCAGATCCTCCAGAAGCTCCATACGGACAAACACATCAAATCCGATCTGATCTCCCTCCCGCGGTATGATTTCATGATCTTCATAGCTGACAATATTGGTCTTGCCCTTAAACTGGTTCATTAGCTCAATTTCCGTCTCAAACCGGTTTAACTGCTCCTGAAAATAATTGCGGGTATTTTCTTCCGTTCCACAGAGAAGTTCAACCTCTGCCCGCTCGTTTTCATCTTTTGGGATAGAAATCACCTTTAAGGCACTATAGTAGCTTTTTCCGTTATAATCCGTACTGCGGATCTTATAGACAGCTCCATAGCTTCCCTCGCCCAGCTTTTCCTCAATATACCACTTTCCAAAAAAGGGCTCATATTGTTTGATCGTTTCTAATGTCATTTTCCTTTTTCTCCTCAATGTACTTTATGCGCGCGGCATCATCTGCAGATTTACATCCGTTTCCCCGGAAATCCCCGGTACCGTAGCTTTATTATTATACTGCCAGAATACATAGTGATACGGTGTCTGCGGAAGCGGCTCATAATCGGCATACCAGACAGGGTATGCTGACAGTTGCTCCAGATCCAAAGTATATGCCTCCCACAGCATATTGCTGTAGATCATTGGCTCGTAACCGGCCTGCCTGATCCTCTCGCAAAAAGCAATGGTATTCTCCGTAAATTGTTCGCCGGATACATTGTCCGTGCGCGCTACGTCGTCCAGAATATTTTCCGGATCAAATACAACCGGCAATTCCAACGCCACGCCTTTCAACGCGTCCAGAACAAACTCCGCCTCCTCGATTGCCTCCTCTTTTGAGATCGCCTGTGAAAAAAAGTAAACACCAACATCAATGCCGGCCACCTGTGCCCCTTTTAGATTATTGTAAAATTCCCTATCCAGATTCACGCTGCCGGTCGTTCCGTATCCGCGGTAACCGATTCTGATAAAGGCAAAGTCATAGCCTGCCGCTTTCACACGCGCCCAGTCGATCGCTCCCTGATGGTGCGAAACATCCACACCCTGCCGTGAGGTGTAATTTGCATCCTCATACATGACTTTATTACCCTCAGAAAAAAAGCACTGATCATCATAAGGTGTTGCCTCGATATTCGGATTGATCTCTACCTCATAGTGGTTTTGAAACACATCCACAAAATGAAGCATCTTTTTTTGCGTGCCGCCTGTAAATACAACGTCATCATCCGGGAAGGAATCATCAGCAAGAACATCCTCCTCTGTAACAGCTCCCGAAGAATCATCGGCATCTGTAGCGGAGGATTGATCTTCTTCCTGTTGTTCTTCATCTGTCGAAGCTTTATCTTCTGACAACTCGTCATCTTGCAATTCGTCTTCCGACTCTCCATCTACGGTCACTTCCGTCCGCGCAGATGTCCTGCCTTCCATGCAGCCTGTTAGAAACATCGTAAATACCATCAACGCTATACCCAGCCATTTTTTTCTCATATCTGTCCTTTATCCTCACTTCACCTGCTGTTGGCTACATCGCGTCTACATATTCTTCATAGGATCTGCAGCCGTTGGCAGAACTTCCGGAAAAACCACAAAGGCGGTAAATACACTCTGTCACATAGCCCTTCTGCCACTTATCCTGTTCATCCTTATAATCCGGGAATATCACCTGCATCTGCATCACATATTTGTCGCTCACATTAAATAAATCATAGACCAGCAGACCCTCACTGTTCACTCCGGTCAGAATTCCTCTGGAGCTGTCCGCGTTTTTCACGATCTTGCTGGCATCCTGCAGCGCAGCTTCCTCATTTTTGTATATATAATCCCGCATTTGTGTATTGCTGTCTGAGTCATTGCGCTCCAGAAGCTTAAAAATCAGCTGCGAACCATCTGTCGCATCGAAACAGATATTATATACAACCGTCCCATACAGCTCTTTTTCATGATCCGTAGATACATTACATGCATAATACAAATTCGTGGGATATGAAAAATAGAATTCATCTATTCCGGAATCAAAAAGCGCATATAAAGACGGATCAAGATTCATAGAATAATCCGCAGTTGTGGACGGATAAACCCCCTCCGTAATACTGGTCTGATATTTTTCTGCGCCCCAGTCAAGATTTTCATCTGCTATCTCATCCTGACTGTTTGCTTCATCCTGCTGATTTTTTCCATTCCGAAAAATCTCATCATCATTCTGCTGACTGTTCTCGTTTTCATCAACCTTTTCATCTGCTTTTTCGGTACTTTCATCCGCATCATCTGCCGAATCAGAACCCGGATCAGAATTCTGCCCAGAGGGGTCTGCTGATTCCTCATCCTCTTCATAAT
>JALELN010000150.1 GCA_022771765.1 Lachnospiraceae bacterium
CTCTCCCATCAGATACGGCAGGAAATAAACATGATTCTCACCAAGCTTTTCGATCTGCTTTTGCTCTGCCGCATAATCCGTTGTTCCGATGATCTCGTCCATCCACCATTTATTACAGCTTGCCGCACTCAGCATGCAGCCCATCAGATGATAATGTCCGTCTGCATGGGCGAAGGCATGCAACGCATTGTTTTTATCCACACCGAATTTTTCTGATGAGATAAATACGGTTCCGCTGGTTCCGAGAGAAATGTTGCACTGTCCGTCACCGACTGTGCCGGTACCGACAGCTGCCGCCGCATTGTCTCCGGCTCCGGCTGCCACCTTTGTTGCCTCGGGGATGCCCAGCTCTGCCGCAATCTCGGGAAGCACACAGCCCACGCTCTCGTAGGACTCATATACCTTTGCCATCTGGCTCTCACTGATCCCACAGATGTCAAGCATCTCCTTGGACCAGCAGCGGTTCTTCACATCAAACACCAGCATTCCAGAAGCGTCGGACACATCCGTACAGTGCACGCCGGTCAGCTTGTATGCAATGTAGTCCTTGGGCAGCATGATCTTTGCAATGCGTGCAAAGTTCTCCGGCTCCTTATTTTTCATCCACAGAATCTTTGGTGCCGTAAAGCCCGTAAAGGAAATGTTCGCGGTATACTCTGAAAGCTTTTCTTTTCCGATCACGTTGTTCAGGTAATCGCACTCCTCCGTCGTACGGCCGTCATTCCACAAAATTGCCGGGCGGATCACTTCATCCTTGTCATCCAGCACCACCAGTCCATGCATCTGTCCGCCGAAACTGATACCTGCCACCTGACTCTTGTCGCACTCTGCCAGCAGTTCCTTTAAGCCCGCCATTGTCTGCGCAAACCAGTCCTCCGGCTTTTGCTCTGACCATCCCGGGTGCGGGAAATACAGTGGATATTCTTTTGATACAATTTTTTTGATCTCTCCGGACGCATCCATCAACAACAGCTTTACCGCCGATGTGCCGAGATCTACTCCGATATAAAGCATATGTAATCCTCCTGCCACATGATGAAATGATGTTAATTCGTTTGTTTCTGATCGTGTCACGCGTTTCCGTGCACGTGCACGCTCTTGTTGTATATATTCTACATGACATGTACTTATTTTTGCAAGTACTTCACACAATTTTTTTCATTCATCACTCATTTTTGTTAAAATCATCCAATAATTTATCCTCATTTTTGGTAAATGTTTTAGATGTTACTCGTGCACGTTTATTGACTTTCCAGAGTGTCTCATGATAAAATTTTTAGAGATATGCCGGAGGATAGATTATGACAACATTAAAAGAAATTGCTGATCTGGCAGGCGTGTCCCGCGGTACGGTAGATCGTGTCTTAAATCACAGGGGTTCGGTCAATCCGAAAACTGCCGAAAAAATCATGAACATCGCGCAAGCGCTTGATTATCAGCCCAACCGCGCCGGGACAGCCCTTGCTGCCCAGAAAAAGAAATATAAGATCGGAGTGATCGTGTTCGGACGAAGCAATCTGTTCTTTGACGAAGTTATGCGGGGCGTGCGCGCCAAGTCTGATGAACTGAAAAGCTATGGTATCACAACGATCATCCGTCGTGTGGATTTCGAGGTTCAGGCTCAGCTCGATGCCATTGATGAGCTGGTTGCTGACGGGATGAGCGGTCTTGTGCTGGCTCCGTACAATGATCAGGCGATCTGTGATAAAATTAATGTCCTGAGTGAAGCACATATTCCTGTGGTGACGATCAACACGGACATTGATGGCTCACGACGTATGACGTATGTCGGCAGCGACTATTTTCACGGCGGCTGTATTGCGGCAGGATTATTCGCGCTGTCCACAACCGGAGATACCTCTCTCGGAATCATCACCGGCTCCTCCAGCGTGCTCTGTCACACAGAGCGCATCCGCGGTCTGGAGAGCACACTGTCAAAAACGTATCCACGCATCCGGGTCAATGACATTCTGGAAAACCACGATGACGAGATCGAAAGCTACACCGTGACCAGACAATTGCTTTCCGATCATCCGGAGACCGGCGCGCTCTTTTTTACCGCGGCCGGCATCTACGGCGGCTGTAAGGCAGTGACGGAATCCGGGCTTCACCCGCGCATCATCACCTTTGATGAGGTGCCGACCACACTGGATCTCATCAAAAAAGGAACGATTCTGGCTACCATCAGCCAGCAGCCCTACAATCAAGGCTACCGCTCCCTCGACATTATATTTGAATATCTGACTTCAGGTATTCTCCCGGAAAATGAGCTGCAATATGTTGATCATTCGATCATCATTCGTGAAAATCTTCCAGGGACCTACGCAGACTCATAACAACAGATACCGTCGTACCAAAGCGGTATGTGACAAGAAAAAAAACAGACAGGCCATTCGCCTGTCTGTTTTTGCTTGTCCATAAATAATCCTTATACGCGAGAAAGGTACTCTCCGGTTCTCGTATCAATCTTAATCACGTCGCCCTGATTTACGAATAACGGTACGGATACGACTGCGCCGGTCTCAACGGTTGCGGGCTTGGTAGCGCCGGTAGCGGTATCTCCCTTGAAGCCGGGCTCTGTCTCGGTGATCTCCAGCTCTACGAACAACGGAGGCTCTACAGCGAATACGCTGCCGTTGTGTGAGCACATCTTTACCATCTCGTTTTCCTTGACGAACTTCAGTGCATCACCGATCGCTGCAGAATCCAGAGCGATCTGATCGTACGTCTCTACGTCCATGAAGTAGAACAGATCACCGTCTGCGTACAGATACTGCATGTCCTTGCGGTCAATACGTGCAGTCGGGCACTTCTCTGTGGGACGGAAAGTCTTCTCAACCACACCGCCACTCTTGATATTTTTTAACTTGGTACGAACGAATGCAGCTCCCTTACCGGGCTTTACATGCTGAAACTCAATAATCTGATAAATGTTTCCCTCTAATTCAATGGTCACACCATTGCGGAAATCTCCTGCTGAAATCATTCAAATGATCCTCCTTCAATGTCTGTCTTGGCAGCAAATTGACTTTTGCGCACCATATAGTAGTAATGATACTATATACGACACGTGATTTCAAGTTTTTTTTGCTTAACATGCATAGAAACGGCATTATTTTCCAAATCTTTCTTCTTCATCCGAGATCAGATCGATCCGTCTCTGATGGCGCTCTTCGCCGGAGAAGTCTGTTGTCAGGAATGTTTTTATAATATCCTTCGCCAGTTCCTCTCCCACAATTCTTGCTCCGATCGCAATAACATTGGCATTGTTATGCTCCCGGATCAGACGCGCAGTCGCCGTATCCGACACGGCAGCAGCACGAATGCCTTTGACCTTATTTGCGGCAAGCGAAATACCGACACCGGTTCCGCAGATAAGTACGCCTAAGTCCGCCTCGCCTGACGCTACCAGCCTTCCAACCTTTTCGCCGGGAATCGGATAATCGACTGCCTCTCCGATGGGGGCACCCACATCCACAACCTCATGTCCCAGTTTCTGTATCAGATCAATAATTACTGTCTTTAACCCTCCTGCTGCATGATCGTTTCCAATTGCAATTTTCATAATCCTTTGTGCTCCTTCTTAAAATAAAAATGTAAAACGATACGTTCAAGATATCGTTTGAGAACTATCTGAATCTCCTCTTTCGGGTGAATCGGCTTCACAAGAATCGTATAAATTCCGGCACGGTTCGCGCCCCAGATATCCGTAAATATCTGATCGCCCACAAAAAGTGTCGTATGTACATCTGTTCCCATACGCCGCATCGCCTGCTCATAGCCCGCACGCTTCGGTTTTCCGGCTTTATAGATATATGAAGCCCCTGTCACTGCCTCGCAGAACATCTTTACGCGCGGCTCCTTATTATTGGATAAAAGAATACTCTGAAAGCCCAGCGCATGCAAACGCTCGAACAACTGCTTTGCGCGCTTATCCGCCGGCGCGCCATGCGGCACCAGTGTATTATCAACGTCAAAAATGATTCCCCGATAGCCCTTTTTTCTCCAGTTCTCAAAATCAATCTCATATGTCGAGTTCTTATATTCCTTCGGATAAAAGGGCTCCAGCATCATTACGTCCTCCCGCGTCTTTCTTTTGCATTCATCTTATTTTACCACAAATCTCATTTTTAGCAAGAAAAAGTGTGCGCCCTGCGCACACTTTTTCACAGCTCTTACTATTTCATGGAGTTCACAGTCTTATACTTGTAGAGCATCTCTGCGTAATTCTGCTCCTCCACCTGGATATCTGCCAGCAGCTTTCTCACGGCAGGCTCACTGAAGTTAAACACATTGGTGTTGTACTCGCTGGAAGCCAGCTTCTCGGCGCTGATACAGTCAGTTGCCAGAAAGCAGTCGTTTTTCTTATCCTCAGTCTCAGACATACCGGTATAAGTTGCCTTGGGCTGATATTCCTGACCTGCCTTGCAGTTGCAGTCACAGCTCGGAATACTTCCTGAAAGCACCTCGCCCAATGTGTCATAGTGCTTCTGCTGCTTCTGTTCCAGATCACTCAGAAGATCCTGTAATACCGGATCCTTCGCCTCTCCCTGACTACGGTGATATTTCTCCACCAGACCCTTTTCCTGTGTCTGCAGATCCTGAATCGCTGTTTTTTCTTTTTCTGTTAAGATCATTACATTTTACCTCACTTTTCACATATTAAAACACTTGTCGCACACCTATTATGCGAAAAAAAGTCTCCGGTTATTCACCGAAGACTTTTTGATTTTTTATGTAAAAAATTTTAAAATGCAAAATTCTCCACGCCGCGAACTGCCTGTGTATTCATTGCCGCCTTGTTTGTTCCCTGTGCCTGTGTCTCACCCATGAACAAACGGTACTGCTGCATAATCTGTGACTTCTGCGAACCTGTAACACCCTTGGACGCATCCAGAGAAGCGATATCGCTGTTTGCTCCCTTCATCTCGTAGGACTTACCGGGAGTGTACTGCTTGGCGTAATCTGCAGAATTAAAATTCTGATTTGCACGAATCCTCTGCTGTTCCTGCTGAAGGCGCACACTGTCATTGCTGTCTTTTTTTTGTGTCTGCGCATCAGAAGCAGCTTCCCGCACCTGCTGACCGGAAGTCAGCTCATTCATCCTTATGGAATTGTAGTTGCCGGAATATGACCCAATACCCGAAATATTCATCGCATCTACCTCTCGACTGTTCACGTCACAACAGCCCTGTTTCCTCTCGTGTCACTAATTATATCGGAACAGTTTTCGGATACTTAACCCCATCTGCAAACTATACCAACATTTTTTTCAGCTCGTTCATAAACGTCTCGACATCCTTGAATTCACGATACACGGATGCAAAACGCACATAAGCCACCGCATTCAGGTCCTTGAGTTTATCCATGATCAGCTCACCGATCACAATACTTGGGATCTCTTTCTCCTCACGATTGAAAATCTCTGTCTCCACATCATCAATAAGGCGATTCATCTCCGCCACGGAAATCGGCAGTTTGTGGCATGCACGTAACACACCGGCCTCGATCTTTGAACGGTCATACTGTTCGCGATTATTGTCTTTCTTAACAATGATAAGCGGGATTGTCTCTACCTTTTCATAAGTTGTGAATCGCTTTCCGCACTCATCACACAGACGACGCCGACGGATGGAATTGTTGTCATCTGCCGGTCTGGAATCGATCACCCTTGTATTTTCACTGCTGCAATACGGACACTTCATAACGATGCCTCCCCATAAATGGTATTCTTAGTGTAATTATAGGAATTTTGGCAAAAAAAGTCAATTATTTTCAACTTTTACACATTAAATCGGAACAGGATCACATCGCCGTCCTTGACCACGTATTCTTTCCCTTCCATACCGACAATGCCTTTCTCCCTCGCCGCCGCAAGACTGCCATTATCCAGCAGATCCTGATAATTCACCACCTCTGCCTTGATAAATCCGCGCTCGAAATCGGTGTGAATTTTTCCGGCTGCCTGAGGTGCCTTTGTACCTTTTTTGATCGTCCATGCACGGCACTCATCCTCGCCTGCCGTGAGAAAGCTGATCAGGCCCAGCAGACTGTAGCTCGCTGCCACCAGCTTGTCCAGACCGCTGGAAGTCACGCCAAGATCTGCGAGAAACTCCTCTTTTTCCTCGTCAGAAAGTTCTGCCAGCTCCTGCTCGATCTGCGCGCAGATCACAAATACTTCGGCATTCTCTGCCTTCGCCATCTCGCGCACTTTTGCTACATGAGGGTTGGATGCGCCATCATCCGCCAGATCATTCTCGTCCACGTTGGCAGCGTAAATTGTCGGCTTTGCAGTCAACAGATTATAGGATGCAAACCAAGCCTGTTTATCCTCATCATCCGGGACCTCAAAGGTACGCGCCATCTGATTGCTCTCCAGATGTGCCTTAACTGCCTCCAGAAGCTCCATCTCCTTTGCCAGCGTCTTGTCCATACGCGCCTGTTTTGCAACCTTTGCAATCCGTCGCTCCAAAATCTCCAGATCGGAAAAAATCAGTTCCAGATTGATGGTCTCGATATCTCTGGCAGGATCTACCGAACCGTCCACATGGATAATATTGCTGTTCTCGAAGCAACGCACCACGTGTACGATCGCATCCACTTCACGGATGTTCGCAAGAAACTGGTTGCCAAGTCCCTCTCCCTTGCTGGCACCCTTGACAAGTCCTGCGATATCTACAAACTCAATGACCGCCGGCGTCACCTTCTTGGTATGGTAAAGTTCTCCCAGCTTTACGATACGCTCATCCGGCACTGCCACAATGCCCACATTCGGGTCAATCGTACAGAACGGATAGTTGGCGCTCTCCGCGCCGGCCTTTGTCAATGAATTAAACAATGTACTTTTTCCTACGTTGGGAAGTCCCACGATTCCGAGCTTCATATCTCTAATGTCCTCCTAAAAACCTTTTGTCAATTATTTTTTACTATATCACAAGGATTCTTAAAAGTAAATGTAACTGTTCAGTACCTTTACCGCTACAAGCAAATTTTCACTTTGAATTTAATATTCCTGTCACCCTTTATGCTTGCATTTGTCCACATCAATCTGCACAAGCACCACATCCGGTCCGATCTGGCAGATACACTTCCACGGAATGACCAGCTCAAACTCACGCCCCAAAAGGCCAAAACACTTTCCCGGTCCGGGAACAATCAGCGCATCAATCTGACCGCATTTCGGATCGAATTCCAGATCCATGACACATCCCAGCGATCTGCCATCTGTTACATTTATGACCTCTTTGTCCTCCAGCTCACATAAACGCATTACTTCCACCGCCGCAGATTCTCTCTCTTACAGTATATGCATCACCTGCCGCGCAGTGATAATTTGAAACTGTGAAAGTGCTGAACAGTCACGATTATTTTTTCATGTATAAGAGTCCGAAACTGCCCGGTCCGCAGTTTGTCAGTATCGCAGGCGAGGCCTTCTGGAAAATAATCTTCTCAAAATTTATCTTTGCACGAACCTGTGCCTCGATCATCTCCAGTTCCTGACTACTCAGACCCGCATAAGTAATAAACAGTAATTTGCTGTCAATCTCACGCCCGGCAGCTAAAGACGATGTAATATAGCGATTCCATGTATGCGTGCGCGTTCCTACACAGATGGCTCCCACTGTGATCCTGCTGCGGTGCAGCGAGATGACCGGATGAAGCATCAGCACCTTGCACAGTGTACCGATCTTTTCTGAGATACGGCCTGCCCGTGCCAGATACTCCATACTATCCACAACAAAGCTCGTACATACCTTTTTCTGATCCGCCTTTAAAGCCGCTACGATCGCCTCCGGTGTCATCTCTGCAGCAGCATATTCCGCTGCCCGAAGAACCAGCAGTCCCATTCCGCTGGACAGATGACCGGAATCGATCACAATCACATTATCAAAATTAGCAGCAGCTTCCAGCGCATGCGCATACCCTTCGCTGACATGCTGCGCCATCGAAATATGCACAACATACTGTGCCTTTGTAAGCTGCTCCGCAAAAAACTCCTCATAATCCGCAACCTGCGGAGCCTGCGAATGGATCTGTCTGTCACCGGCACACAGATAAGAGAGAATACCGTCAGAATCTGTTTCGATACCATCCAGAAATTCTCCCCCCTGTGTGCGGACACGATACGGCATGACAGCGACCTGTCCGCTTTGAAGCAGGTTTTCCGGAAGATCGCACACACTATCGGTAGAGATTCTGACTGCCCTGCGTCTGTGGTGCTCCACCACTGCATTTTCAATCACGCCGACGGTATCTCCCTCTCCGGTCACACTCACCAGTTCCTTCGGAAGATGGCGCAAAAGCTCCAGTTCCAGCCGGATGCCTGTCACAGGTTTTAACAGATATCCGTCAAAGCCCTCTCTGCGGTACATCTCCTGATTCTCACTGCCCGCATTCGCTGTGAGCACGATGACAGGCACGTTCTGATTCAGACCTCCGCTTTGCGCCCGCAGCTCATGCAGACAGGTGATACCGTCCATTTCCGGCATCAGATGATCCATCAGAATCACATCATATCGCTTCTCAAAAGTCATTTCGAGACATTTGATGCCGCTCGTTGCAGTATCGATCTTTACCTTCGTGTCGCTCAATAGCTTTGCTGCAACCATCAGATTCGTCTCATTGTCATCAACAATCAGCACATGCGCATCCGGTGCCTCAAAGGTCTGGCGGTAATGTCTGCTGCGGTTCATTGCGTGGCGCGTCTCCAGATCAAGCTCACCAATCGGTATATCTCCGATCAGCTTCTGTGGCAGGCGCACCACAAAGGTAGAACCCTTCCGGTACACACTGTTGACCGAGATCTCTCCTCCCATGAGATCTACCAGCTGCTTTACGATGGACAGCCCCAGTCCTGTTCCTTCAATATGATGGTTTTGCTCCTCGTCCACACGCTTAAACGCCTGAAACAGGTAAGGAAGGCTCTCCTTTTTGATTCCCATACCGGTGTCGGTCACGGAATAAATGATCTCCACCGTCGTGTCTGTCGTTTTCCCACGCTGTATTTCAAGCGTCACAGAACCTTCCGACGTATACTTCACCGCATTGTTCAAAACATTGATCAGAATCTGTTTGATACGCACCTCATCCCCATAGAGCTGCGCAGGTATCGTCTGGTCTACATCCACATGAAATTCCAGCCCTTTTTCCTTCGCACGGTTCCAGATCATGCCTACAATATCAGAGAGCATCGCTCCGGTATCATATGTCGTGGGCACGATGTCCATCCTACCGGACTCGATCTTTGACATATCTAAGATATCATTGATCAGCGCAAGAAGCATCTCACTGGCACTCTGGATATTTGCAGCATCATTTGCCACTTCATCCGACACATTTTCCCGAAGAATCAGCTCATTGAGACCGATGATCGTATTGATCGGAGTCCTGATCTCATGGCTCATGCTGGAGAAAAAGCGGTTCTGCATCCGGTTCAGATCCTCGATCTCCTTTTTCTGTTCCCTCGCAAGTTTATTTTCCGCCTTAAAAATCGCATTCTGGAAGGCAATCATACCGCAGATGACTCCAGCCACCGTCACCATACTGATAAAGGAATCGGAATAAGCCATTGACACGGTATGCGGCACCACATACTCACTGTGGTAAAAGGCGATATAATAGCACGCCGCATCCCATGCAATACCGCATATAAGAAGTATGATCTTAATCTTTTTCTCGATCAGAAGACACACATAGACAATGCCCAGCAAAAACCAGAGTGGTGCACCACCATATATTCCTCCGGTCGTAAAAAAGTTGAACGGCATCACGACAAACAGAATGAGCACACCCGTAAAGATCGCACCAAACTGTATTTTTTTGTAATGAATAGATACATAGGTAATACCTGCAAGCAGCAAAAACGCTCCACACAGTGCCAGCGTATTTATTGTATCCTCACCGGATACCAGACCACTGATGATGCCGATACCGAGAGCAAACAGACCGACAGACATGATCAGTCGAAACAACCGCTCCTGCACGGGCAACGACGGCGGATTTAAACGATAGAAAAATTTCTTCAATTTCTCACCCATCACGCCTCACCACCTTTCTCCTGTACTGCGCTCTCCGGCCTGTCCGATCCTGCCATAGAACCAAACTGTGTCATCAGCATCTGAACCTTCTCTTCTGCTGCATTCATCTCAAAGTCATCAATATCTGAGCGGATATCCGCCAAAAGCGCTGTCACATCCTGTCCGTCACAGACTGCCTTGTCCAATTCCAAAATAATCTCTTCCGCACGGTCTGCCTCAAATGTCTTCAGGCACTCAGAAACCTGTGAAAGTTTCTCACACAACTCCTCACTGGAAATGATCACTTTGTCCGATATCTGTTCGTCAGCCGGTACATCCGGTTTCAGCGCTGCTTTGAGCACATCCCTCAACTGTCCGTAGGCCCTCAGAAGTTCCTCATGATGCGCGTCCAGATAAGCGAAATTCCCGTTTTTCGCAGCGTCCTCGGCTTCCTTTGCCTGACCTGAAAGTGCATCAGCTCCGATCATTTTTGATGTACTTTTTAGCGAATGTACACTGATCCGGTAATTCTCCGCATCTCTGTGTTCGTAAAACTCAGCCAGTTTCTCTTTATTTTTCTCGTAATCTCCGGCAAATTTTTCTACTACCTGCCTGTAAAATTCCGCGTCCTCGCGGCTGTACTGCAATCCTGACGTCGTGTTAATGCCCGCCTCACGCAACTCAGTCATCCAGTCTGACGGTGCCTCTCGGTATACCGTCTCCCGTCGGTCTTCTGTTTTCTTTTTTGACCGGATATCTGACGGACGGTCCGGCTCCATATCCGACACATAGGCAATCTTTGTCCGCGGCAATACCTTGCGCAGCACACGCTCCAGCTCCATAGTCTCAATCGGCTTTGAAATAAACTCGTCAAATCCCTCTCTGTAAAACATCTCCCGGGCACCACTGACCGCATTTGCCGTAAAGGCGATCACCGTGATATCCCGTTCTGTCTCATCTAAGAGCTTTCGAATGTGGTGCAGTGTCTCCACACCATCCATCTGCGGCATCATATGATCCAGAAACAGGAGATCAAAGTCCTCATTTTCACAGATCGCTATCGCCTCTGCCCCGCTCTGCGCCGTCTTCACCGTCATGCGGTAGTCACCCAGAATTCCCTGCGCTACCATCAGATTCATCGGTTCATCATCCACGACAAGCACGCGCACACCCGGACAAATCATACTCATATGCTCCCACAGCTGTGGCTGAACACGATCCTTTGCATTCAAAAAATTGACAACCTGAAGACTGAATACCGGTTTTTTCATCAGGAATACCTTGCTGCCTGCCCCGGGCACAAAACTGCCATCCGCTACAACCACGACCTGTGTATGCTGTGCCAGCTCCTCGAAGTAAAACGGATCTTCCTCATACTCTTCCCGTCCGATCAAAAGATGTGTAAGCTGATAAATCGATGCCAGCTTTTTTAATTCCTCCAACTCAAATACCCGGTGCACCGCCAGCTCCAACCCTGCCGCAAGATGACTGACTGTCTCATTGTAATAGCTGCGTAACTCCGGAAGCTTATATCTTTCCGGACGTAAATAGCAGGCCGTACAGAGCTTCTCCTTGTTTTCCAGAACCATGCCCGGTGTCTCATCCACAATCTTCTGCGGAATAGAAACCTCCACAGTCGTGCCTCTGTCAACCTGACTGCGGATCTGCATAAAGCCCTCCATGCACGATACCATTCCCTGCACGATCGACAGTCCCAGTCCCAGACCTCCTGCTTTTCTGTTTTCGCCCTCGCTGGACTGAAAGAAACGCTCCGTGATCCGGTTCAGCTTCTCCGGCGCAATTCCCTCTCCCGTATCACTCACGCGGATACACAAATTGATACCGTATTCCTTTTTCAGTCCGTAAATACGTACATAGACGCCTCCGGACTTTGTGAATTTGAGGGCATTTCCGATCAGATGCTTCAGGATCTTTTTGACCTTTCTGCCATCACCCCGCAGCACGGCCGGAAGCTTTGGATCCACATCCAGAATCAGCTCCGGCGCGTTTTCTCTCTGCACAAACTGCCCGCCCATAACAAGATCGTTGACAATAGAGGAAATCATATAACTGTCCTCCACAACACAGACTCTGCCCGTATCGATCTCTGTATAGTCCAGTATATCCTCAATCTGCCCAAACAGGCGCTGACCTGCCTCCTGCACAGCGAGAAGATCCCCCCGCATCTGTGCATCATTCTCGTTTTTGAGCATGACTGCTGTAATGCCGGTCACGGCATTGATCGGCGTACGCAGCTCGTGGGAGACATTCGTCAGGAAATTTTCTGTCCTCCGGTTGACCTCCTCCAGACAGATGATCTGTTCCTCCATCTCCTGCCTTTCGTCCGCTCGTCTGCGCATATTGATCTTCACCAGATACGCTACCATAGCAACCAGAAGAAAATGCAACATCAGTCTCGTCACAACCAGCGGCGTATACTCCATATTCTTCCCGATGACAAAAAACAGTGCATAGCACACGGTCAGATAATAAACAGCTGTACACAGACGGATAATGCTATATTTTTCTGTTGCCGAAAACAAAATCATAGCACCGATCATGACCGGCGCAAGATCATACAGACTTGTCTTATGTGTACCGTAAAAGAAAAACGCAAGCAGAGTCAGAATCACACAAAGCCACAGACGCTGCTCACGCGATATTTTTCTCGTTATATGCAGCACCCAGCTCGCCACACCGCCCAGCAGCAACAGTACTGCGGCACTCTTATCCCAACCCATAAGCAATGTCTCGCCCAGCAAAACAAGCGCAATGATTGAATAGCTGACCAGTATCATTAACTGTACTGCGCGCCGTCTCTCATGACCATTATCCATCATTCTATCCCCCGCTTTTTCCGTTTCTATTTTTCTCTCATCTGATACTCTGTATCCGCGTCCACCATCCCCAGCATAATGTCCGTAAATACAGGGTCAAACTGCGTACCTCGTCCCTTAACAAGCTCCCCTCGTATGTAATCCTGCGCAAGCACATCCCTGTAACTTCTTCGTGAACTCATTGCGTCATAGGCATCCGCAACGGCAATGATCCGCGCCTCAGTCGGAATATCCTCCCCCGAAATACCGTCCGGGTATCCCTTGCCGTCATAGCGCTCATGATGCCAGCGCGCGCCGACCGCAAGTTGTGGAAACTCTGTAATGTTCGACAAAATCTGCGCTCCCATCAGCGGATGTGTCTGAATCATGTGATACTCCTCGTCAGTCAGGCGGGACGGCTTATTAATAATCGTTTCCGGTATACCGATCTTTCCCACATCGTGAAGAAGTCCCATCATATAAATATCATCCAGCTGCTTTTCCCCAAAGCCTGCACGCTTTGCAATCTCTCTGGAATAGTCCGCCACTCTGGTAGAATGACCATTCGTGTAGGTATCCTTCGCATCAATTGCGCCGGAAAGCGTCTTTACAATCTGCATGGAGATACGCTCCAGCTTCTCATGCTGTGCCTTTACAACCTCTGTTTTTTTCTCTACCTCACGGGCAAGATCCGACTGGAGACGAATCAGTTCGAGGGTATGACGAACGCGCAGCAACAGTACCTCCGGAACAAAGGGCTTTTTGATAAAATCCATTGCCCCGGCCTTTAAGCCCCTTGTTTCCGTTTCGCTGTCATCATCCGCCGTCAAAAAAATAACCGGAATATCCGCGGTTTTCTCATCGCCCCGCACTGCGGCAATCGTCTCAAAGCCATCCATTCCCGGCATATGAATATCCAGAAGAATCAAATCCGGTCTTTGCTCCTGTAAAAAACAGATTGCCTCCTCCCCTGATTTCAGACAACTCACCCTCATTTGCTCTTTACTTAAAATATGGCTTGCCATCCGAAGATTCGTTGTGTCATCATCAACTACCAAAATCCATGCGCTCATCTCATTTCCTCCTCAGTCTCTCGTCTCCAGCACCAGCAATTTCCCCTTTGTAAATGAAATCCTTGCTGCATCAGCCATAATTTCATTGCTCACTCCAAGCGAAATATCCGGAGTGAGCGTCGCCTGATCCAGTGGATACTTCATCCCCTGAAGTGTCAGACCACTCACCGCTCCGCCATGCGGAATCAAAGATACATAATCTCCGTATTGCTCATCCTTTAATATTGTGAGCGGCCGGTCGATCATGCGGATACGGTTATGCCTATCCAGCATGAAAACCTCCACTCCTGTCTCCAGTCCCAGAGCCAGAAGCTGCAGATTGCCAAGCACGTGATCCAGCCGGCATCCGGTGGCGCCCACCAGATCAATCCGATCCGGTAACAGCTCCAGTGCCCGCCGCAGGGCAAGTTCCGTATCCGTCCAATCTTTCTGTGGCGGGTACTGCTCAAGCCTGACATCAGACTGCTTCTTAAAATAATCCACAATTGCCGGATCAGCCGAATCAAAATCACCAAGAATCAGATCCGGTCGCAGCCCGTTTCTGTAAAAGAATTCCATACCGCTGTCGCAGGCAATCACTGTCTCATACTTATTTCTTTCGAGCAGATCACGCACAAACGCATCTTCGATGCTTCCACCGCTGACAATCAAAATCATATTCTCTCTCCGTACGGTTTTTATCTCTATTAATGATCCTAATACCGTTTCTTTTCTTTTTCTTTTAATTCAGTGTACAACTGCACATAATTCTCATATCGTAACTGCGAGATTTTGCCCTCTTCAAGCGCCTGCTTCACACCACAATCCGGCTCACTGATATGACTGCAGCCCTGAAACCGGCAATATGGCTCATATGCCGCAAACTCTGTATAATACTGCTGCAGCTCCTCTTTCTCCATCTGTGGCAGATAGAGTGAAGAAAATCCCGGTGTGTCCATAATATAAGAATAGCCCTCAATATGAATCAGCTGTGTATGACGTGTCGTCTGTTTTCCCCTGCCGATCTTTTCTGACACACTTCCTGTTTCCATCTGTATGCGTGGCTGCAGACGATTAATGAGCGACGATTTGCCAACACCGGAAGGTCCCGCGATCGTCGTCGTCTTCCCACGCAGATGCCCCATCAGTTGATCCATTCCCTCATCGTTTTTCACGCTGATGAACTCCACGGGATAACCGCATGCCTCATAGTTCTCAGCATATTGCTGCTTTACCTCCTCAGACACCAGATCAGATTTGTTAAAGCAGATGCACACAGGCACATTCTGTCTCGCCATCAATACTAAAAAACGGTCCAGCAGATTAAAATTCGGATCCGGCGTTGCTGCGGCAAAAACGATGAGTGCCATGTCCACATTGGCAACCTCCGGGCGGATCAGCGCATTTTTTCTTTGCAAAATGCGGATAATGTTTCCTTTTTTTTCTTCCTCATCAATACTGTCGATCTCTACCAGATCGCCCACCAATGGCTTAATACCCTGTTTTCTGAATATTCCTTTTGCTTTACATTCATAAATCCCGGATTCTACCACGTGTACGTAGTAAAACCCGGAAATTCCCTTTAATATCTTTCCCTGCATATGCAAAGATCCCTTTATAATGCCGTTTTTCTAATTCTGTTTTACATTGGTCAATTCTGCTTCTGGAAGGTCTGGGGAGAATTCTGGGTACTCGTGCTGACATTTCCTTCCTCATCCTCCATCATCCATTCAATCACAAGTGTACCACTCTCACTCTTGATATTTTTGACCTCAATTGCGAAAGGGAACGATGCTGTAGACACATTCGTCCACGTATCCAACACATTTCCGTCTGCATCCTGAAGCTCTATATTCGCAGAGACAACCGTATCATCATTGGGCAGATTCACATTTGCGCGGAACATATAAAACGTCTCCTTTGGTCCAAGACTGACCTTAAAATCAATGGTCGTTCCGCTATAAACAGTCTTTCCGGCAACCTCACTCTGGTCAATGACCTTTCCAGCCTCTACCGTATCACTGTAATCCGTGCTGACAGTTCCCACCTGCAACCCCGCTTTTTCAATCGCTTTGCGTGCCTGCTCCTCGGTATAGTTCTTCAAATCAGGAACGGTCACAGACTCCTTGCCCTGACTGACGACAATCGTCACTTTTGTTCCCTCCTGTGCCATCGTGCCGCTCTCCGGAGTCTGGCGGATGACGGTTCCCTCCGGCACCTTGTCGGAACTCTCATACACTCTGTTATAGTCCAGCCCTGCATCCTGAAGCATGCCGATCGCAGCGGTATCCGTATATCCACTCACGTTCGGAACAGCAATCTCACTGGGTCCCTTGCCGCTGCTGACCACCACACGGATCATCATTCCCTCATCAACCATATCACCCTCCGGAATATCCTGGGAAATAATCTGTCCCTCCGCATATTCCTCTGACTCCTCGGTTGATGCCTGATAGATCTTAAGCCCCATCCTCTCGAGTTCTGCTTTTGCCTCGTCAAAGCTCTTTCCCCGCAGATCGATCATCTCTACCTTACCGGTCTCCTCAACAATCTCATCCTCGATCGGTTCTTCCTCCGTCTTATCGCGTTTTCCGCCAAAAAGGCCTGCCATACTGCCGATCAGATAGATAATAATAATGATAATGATAACTGCCGTGACAATACCGAGAATCGTGACTGCCTTTTCCATCTTCGGATTGAGAAATCCCTCGTCATCATCTTCATCTTCATCATCCTCATCCTCGTAATATCCCTGCTTGAGGGGCTGTTTTTCCGCAGCTGCATAAGTTTTCGCCGCCTGCTCCTTAATGCCGCGCACTTCCTCCTCGCGAATCACCGTTGTCTTTGCCTGATTGACAGCCGAATCAATGACCACAAAATCTTTATCCGGCTCCATCAGCGCATGCTTTAAGTCAACGAGCAGGTCACCCATCGATGCATAACGGCGATCCTGACTCTTCTGTGTACACTTTAAAATAATCTTTTCCAGACTGATAGGCAGATCGGGTGCATAGACAGAGGGAGCCACCATCTCCTCTTGCAAATGCTGGATAGCGATCGCCACTGTTGTGTCACCGTCAAAGGGTACACGCCCGGTCACCATCTCATACATGACAATTCCCAACGAATAAATATCACTCTTGCCATCCACAAAACCATTGCGTGCCTGCTCCGGAGATGTGTAGTGAACACTTCCCATCACATCGGAGTGGATCGTGTTGGAAGTCGCTGCTCTGGCAATACCAAAGTCCGTCACCTTAACTTTTCCCTCGTGGGAGATCATGATATTCTGCGGCTTGATATCACGGTGCACAATATTGTTGTTGTGCGCCGCCTCGATACCGCGTGCTACCTGAATGGCAATGCTGATTGCTTCCTTGTAATTGAGCTGACCCTTTTTCTCTATATAAGTCTTTAAGGTGATGCCCTCCACATACTCCATCACGATAAAATGGACGTGCTCCTCACTGCCAACATCATAAATATTGACAATATTCGGATGCTGTAATCCGGCCGCCGACTGTGCTTCCGTGTGAAATTTCGTCACAAAATTCACATCCTCCGCAAACTCCGGTTTTAATATCTTAACAGCGACAAAGCGGCCAAGCACCTGATCCTTTGCCTTGTATACATCCGACATACCGCCGGCTCCGATCTTTTCTAATATCTCATAGCGGTCTGCTATAAATGATCCTATCTCCACCATATTCTCACCTCAAGTTTTCTATATTTGAATGACAGCAACAGTGATGTTATCTTTGCCACCGCCCCGATTTGCTGCCTCCACCAGACGCTGTACTTTTTCCACCACATCACGCCCTGTCTGTATCATCTGACGGATATCCGTGTCGTCCACCATGTTAGACAAACCGTCCGTACACATGAGAATCACATCCCCGGGCTCCACATGTTCTTCGAAGAAATCAATTGCCAGATCTTCAAAAGCGCCCACTGCACGGGTAATGATATTTTTGTCCGGATGAGATTTTGCCTCGGAAGCATCCATCTCGCCCATGCGGACCATCTCCTGCACAAGGGAATGATCTCTTGTGATCTGCGTCAGTTCATCACGCAACAGATACAGCCTGCTGTCTCCGACATTTGCCACATACATACAATCATCCACGATGGTAGCAATCACAACTGTCGTTCCCATACCGGAAAGACTCGTATCACTCTTCGCCTGTGCCATCAGACTGGCATTTGCTTTGGTAACTGCCCCCCGGATCAAATCAACAGGGTTTGTCATAGGCGCTTTTTCTATGTATGATACAATCTGCTCTACCGTATATTTGGATGCAAAATCTCCCGCGTTATGGCCACCCATACCGTCCGCCACGATAAAGAGATTCGGCAGATTTCCCACCGGGCTCTCAGATGTGTACACGTAGTCCTGATTCGATTCTCTCACCCTTCCGACATCCGTCAGGGAAAATGTCTTCATCCTTTATCGCCTGCCTTTCGTTAATAATCTGTTCAGTACCTTCACAATCACAATAATCTACATAATCCATTAAATTTTATCACAGAGCCTAAAAAAAAGCAAGAGAGGGCATCATGCCCTCTCTATTTCTCTGATAGCGTCTGTGTTTTTTCTTGTATCGTATGTTTCACTGCTCGCTGGATGTGAGCTCCTCCTCTTCGATCCACTTCAAAATATTTGTAAAATCAATCGAAAGTGCACCGTCATAGATGCCGACCGGCACCGGCTTCCAGATATTTGTCCAGCTTTTTGATACTGTCCTTGCGTCTGGTCGAGGGCGAAATTTGTTTTTGCATTCACCCGTTATTTTGTCAGATCCATGTGGCGCTTGCGCAGCTGACCACAGGCACCATCAATGTCACGGCCCATCTCACGGCGCACAGTCACATTGATACCGCCCCGTTCCAGCTTTTGTTTAAACGCTTCCACAACGGAACGATCTGACTGCACATAATCCCGCTCCTTGATCGGATTAACCGGTATCAGATTGATATGGCAGTTTTTTCCTCTCAGCATGCCGCAAAGTTCCGCCGCATCCGCATCCGTATCATTGACACCGCCTACCAGTGAATACTCAAAGGTCATGCGTCTTCCGGTCTGCGCGAAATAGTAGTCACATGCCTCGAGAACCTCAGCGAGATCATACTTGTTTGCAACCGGCATCAGTTCACGCCGCTTTTCCTGTGTGGATGCGTGCAGTGACAGTGCCAGAGTAATCTGTAATTTGAGATCCGCCAGCTCACGAATACGCGGCACAATGCCGCAGGTGGACACTGTGAGATTTCGCTGGCTGATATTCAGACCATACGTATCCGTCAGCATCCGGATAAAGACGAGCAGGTTGTCGTAATTGTCTAACGGCTCTCCGCTGCCCATCACCACCACGTTGGAGATGCGCTCTCCGATGTCGCAGCCGATCCGGTAGATCTGTTCCAGCATCTCCGCCGGAGTCAGATTTCGCGCCAGACCATCCAGCGTGGAAGCACAGAACCGGCAGCCCATCCGGCAGCCCGCCTGTGAGGAAATGCACACGCTGTTTCCGTGTTTATAGCGCATCAGCACACTCTCGATCATGTTTCCATCCGAAAGTCCAAACAGATATTTCCGGGTGCCGTCCTGCTTGGATATCTGCACATCGATCTGTTTTAACACCGTGAAGGTACACTGCTCCTTCAGCTTCTCCCGCAGATTCTTTGAGAGATTTGTCATCTCATCAATGGAAGTCACATGCTTTACATGCATCCACTCATAGATCTGTTTCGCCCGGAAAGGTTTCTCTCCCAACGATGTGATATATTCCGTTAATTCCTCATAGGTTGCGGACTTTAAGTCAAACTGTTCCATAACATTTCTCCAAATTGTATGTTTTTGCAGCCATCTTCTTGACCTCTGGTCAAGAAGCCTCCCTCGCTCAAAGAGCTCGGTCAAATACTGCGATATAAAATCCGTCCTGCCTGTTACTTGGAAGGATCTGCTGCTCACTCTTCTTTTCAAACTCCGGATGTGTATCTGCAAACCACGCTGCATTATCCTCATTCTCCCTGCGGTTCACTGTACACGTGCTGTAGACCAGCCTGCCGCCGGGCTTTACATATTCCGCAACGACGGCGAGGATCTCCCGCTGCAATGCCGCCAGCTGCCGCATCTGCTCCGGGGACATATTGTATTTGATATCCGGCTTACTGTGAAGCACACCAAGTCCGGAGCAGGGCAGATCCGCGATCACAAGATCTGCTGTTCCCACCGCCTCTGCGTCACGCACTGTGGCATCCCACACCTTTGCGGACATATTTCCCACCTGACAGCGGTCAATATTATCCAGAATCAGTTCTACTTTATACTCTGTCAGGTCTCTCGCCTCCACATGTCCGCTGCCCTTTAGAAGCTGGGCTACGTGAATCGCCTTGCCACCGGGGGCGGCACAGACATCAATCACATTCCAGCCCTGCTGTACATCTGCCGCCTGCGCCACCTGCATAGAGGAAAGATCCTGCACATAAAAATCACCGCGCACAAACGCCGGAATACTGCCAAGATAATCATATCCGGAAATAAAGAGTGCGTCCGCACAGCCTTCCACCGGCTCCACAGTCACATCTGCTGCCCGCAATTCTTCTGTCAATTCCTCCACGGAAATCTTCCCGGTATTCACACGGATCGCAGTCGGACGCTCTTTTAAAAATGCCTCGCAAATGGATTTTGCAGTTGCATGATCATAGGTATCTATCCATTGCAGCACAAGCCATTCCGGAATGGAATTGCGAATAGAAATAGCTCGTACCGGCTCTTTGTTCTCGTCCGGATATTTCTTCCGTAACTCTCCCGCTGCCTGTGCCCGGCTGATGGCGCGAAGCACACCATTGACAAAACCCTTCAGTCCTGAAAATCCCCGTTTTCCCGCCAGCCGTACCGCCTCGTTGCAAGCGGCGGATGCCGGAACGCTGTTCATATAAAGAAGCTGGTACACGCCACTGCGCAGAATGCAGCGGATGACCGGCTTCATCTTTTTCACCGGTGTCTTTGAATAGCAGTCGATCACATAGTCCAGTTCGATCATCCGCTCAAGTGTGCCC
>JALELN010000193.1 GCA_022771765.1 Lachnospiraceae bacterium
GCTGCTGAAACCTCGGTGACCGGTGCAAGAAGACTGAGTGCCATTGCTCCTGCGCCAATCATGGTCATCACTCGTTTTACAATTTTGTTCATAAGCTTGTTCTCCTCCTTATGTTATGATCTGGATAATAATCAATTTTACCATTTCCCCTGTTTAAAAAGGGATGCAGCCTGCACACATCCCTCTGTTATCCTTCTCCCAGCAGCGGTACCTCAATGGAGGTCAGCAGATACTGCATCTCCATCATATCCATATGGTGGGAAATGCCGAAGATAATAGCCGCATCTCTCTTAAATTTTGGATACAGCACACTTTTGCCTGCACTTTTGAGCAATTCCTGCGTCTCATCCAACGACAGCCCAAAGCCAAAGGCAAGCTGGATCAGCTTATCCCGCGAAGGGATACGCGTCCCATTGAAAATCTGATGGCCATAGGTTCTGTCTATCTGCGCTTTCTTTATGACCTGCTCCGGAACGATTCCCTGTTCTTCGCACAGTCTCCGCAAATATTCCGATATGGATCGTTCCTCGAATGCGTCTCCGTTCTCCTCCAAAACCTTCTGAAAATCCTTGCTGCCAACGATCCGTTTCAATAAGGCATTGGTCGTATCTGCCATGCCATCACCTCTTCCCCACTTCCATTGCCCGTAGCTTCCATTTACTTTTTGCATATAATTGTAACATTTTTTTCCACAAAAAAGGGATGCAGTCTGCACACAGGCTGCATCCCTCCCGAACACCTTTTGCAGGCTTTCCTCATGTTTTCTAAATGATATCGATCGCTTCCCGCACGTTGCTCACCGGTACCAGACGGATGCCATCGATCTTTTGTAGTCCATCCATGCAGACCCGCGGCAAAATGCAGGTGGTAAAGCCGAGCTTTTTCGCTTCCGCCACACGCTGGGAAGGCATGCTGACTGCACGCACCTCACCGCTTAAACCCACCTCTCCGAAACAGATCGTCTTTTCATCGATGGGGCGGTTTTTGAAGCTGGAAACGATCGCCAGCACGATGCCCAGATCGATGGCAGGCTCATTCATACGGATGCCTCCGGCAATGTTGACATAGGCATCACATTCGGACATCTTCAGGTTCAGCCGCTTTTCCAGCACTGCCATCAGCAGATTCACACGATTTGCGTCTGTACCGGCAGCGGTACGCCTCGGAATACCAAAATTCGAATGACAGACCAGTGCCTGTATCTCCAATAAGATCGGGCGTGTGCCCTCCATGGAGCACGCCACGACCGAGCCGGATGCGTTTTCCGGCTTGCCGCTCAACATATATTCGGAAGGATTTTCCACCTCGCGCAATCCGTCGCCGCGCATCTCGAATACGCCGATCTCATTGGTGGAACCAAAGCGGTTTTTCACACCACGCAGGATCCGATAAGAGGCATAGCGGTCTCCCTCAAAATAGAGCACCGTATCTACCATGTGCTCCAGCACACGGGGACCTGCGACAACGCCCTCCTTCGTCACATGGCCGACAATAAACACCGTCACGCCGCTGCCCTTCGCGATCTGTAAAAGTGTCGCGGTGGACTCCCGCACCTGTGACACTGAGCCCGGTGCTGAGGATACATCCTCGTTATACATGGTCTGTATGGAATCGATCACCACGATCTGCGGTTTTTCCACGTCAATGGTCTGACGGATCTCCTCCAGATTTGTCTCGCAGAGCAGCTTCAGATCATCGGTGAAACTGCCGATGCGCTGCGCCCGGATCTTGATCTGCTGCAACGATTCCTCCCCGGAAATATAGAGCACGGAGATATGCTGGTCTGCCAGATTTTTGCACACCTGTAAAAGCAAGGTGGACTTTCCGATACCGGGATCTCCCCCAACAAGTACCATGGAGCCCGGAACGATCCCTCCACCGAGCACCCGGTCTAATTCCGGCATGCCGCTGGTCATCCGATGCTCCTCACTAAGTTCGATCGATGCGAAAGTCTGCGGCTTTGCCTTAGGCTGTGATTGTTTTCCGCCTGCTTTCGCTGCTGTCTTCTTGTCTACCAGTTCCTCCACAAAGGTGTTCCATTCGTGGCATCCGGGGCATTGTCCCATCCATTTTGCAGATTCATATCCACAGGACTGGCAGAAATATACGGCTGATTTTCCTTTCGCCATAGTTTCTCCTTTTTCCATAAAATGCAAGGGACGATGGTGCATTCATCCAAAATGCACCATCGTCCGCTTTTTCCGGCGATATTTTTTACGCCTTCTTGATCTCTACTGCTACCGGCTCGCCATTCAGCTCTACGCTGATCGTCAGCTTGCCGCCAAGGTTTGTCGTCATTGTACCGGCCTCACTTCCGCCGATGCTTACCTCGTAAGCAGTTTCCTCTTCCAATCCAAGTGTGATCTCTGCGTCCTCCGGTCCTTCTACGGAAAAACGGACTGCTCCGTCTTCTGATTTCATATTTGCCACCGCTGTTCCCGGCACGGACTCATAGGCAAACATACCGTCTTTCTCCAGCTTTGTGATCTCACGGAAGGTCTTCACCTTATACTTTGCTCCCGCATGGTCAAAATTGTCCAGTTTTGCCTTTGCGCCCAACGTATAGTCTCCAAAGCTAAGGCTGCCGTCTGCCTCTGAACGGATCAATTCACTTACTGTACTCATGTCTTTCCTCCTAAGTAGTTCTGCGGCTGTGTGATAAGTTTACAACCGCATGATATCATTTATTACAGCTAGCTTTATTATAAATGAATCCTCATCATTTGACTAGCTGTTTTTTCTTTCGAAAACAATCTCTTTTTTCTTCAGAGCCACCCGCACCGTATCGCCGCCTTTCACACGTCCCGACAGGATTTCCTCTGCAAGCTGATCCTCAATCTTTGTCTGGATCATTCGACGCAGCGGCCGTGCTCCGTACTTCGGATCGTACGCTTTGTCCACAATGTATGCCTTTACCGGCTCTGTGATGACCAGATCAATATTCATCTGGCTCTTACAGCGCTCCACAAGCGTCTTCGACAGAATGGTGACAATCTTTTTCATATCGTCCTTGTTGAGCATTCGGAACACAATCGTCTCATCAATTCGATTCAAAAACTCCGGCTTAAAAATGCGTGACACATCCTCCATCACCAGTGATTTCATGCGCTCATAATCCTGCTTTTCATCGTTGACCGACGCAAATCCAAGCTTCTTTGGTGCCACAATGGACTGAGCGCCGGCGTTACTCGTCATGATAATGATTGTATTTTTAAAATCGATCCGGCGTCCCTGTGAATCCGTGATGCGTCCGTCATCCAGCACCTGCAGCAAAATATTGAACACATCGGGATGTGCCTTTTCAATCTCGTCAAACAGAATCACAGAATACGGATTGCGCCGCACCTTCTCACTGAGCTGTCCCCCCTCATCAAAACCGACATAGCCCGGAGGTGAACCGATCATCTTTGAGACACTGTGTTTTTCCATATATTCAGACATATCCACGCGGATCATCGCCTGCTCATCACCGAAAATCGCCTCTGCCAGTGCCTTTGATATCTCAGTCTTTCCGACACCTGTCGGTCCTAAAAATAGGAATGACCCAATCGGACGCTTCGGATCTTTCAGACCGACACGCCCTCTGCGCACGGCACGGGCAACGGCGCTGACCGCCTCCTCCTGACCGATCACACGCTTGTGCAGCGTCTTTTCCAGACGTCGCAAACGCTCTGCCTCGCCTTCGGTCAGACGCTTAATCGGAATCTTTGTCCACTTGGACACGACTTCCGCAATCTCCGCTTCACCAACTACCGGTTTCTTTCTGTTCTTTTTGCGCTCCATGCGCTTTTTCGCCTGTTCATAGGCAGCATCTGCTTTCGCGCGCTCATCCATACACCGGGATGCCAGCTCCATATCGCCGTCTGACATCGCCTCCACAAAGGCCTGCTCCATTTCCCGGCTCTTTTGCTGATACTCCAAAAGTTCTGCCGGTGACTTGCAGATAGACAGGCGGATACGCGCTGACGCCTCGTCGATCAGGTCAATCGCCTTATCCGGCAGATATCGGTCATTGATATAACGCTGTGAAAGGCGGACAGCCGCCTCCACACCCGCATCCGTGATCTGCACCTGATGATGCTCCTCATAACGGCTCTTTAAGCCCTGCAGTATATCAATTGCCTGTTCAACGGTCGGCTCCTCCACCGTCACCGGCTGGAAACGACGCTCCAGAGCAGCGTCCTTCTCCACATATTTGCGATATTCCTCAATCGTCGTCGCACCGATCAACTGCAGCTCTCCGCGAGCGAGAGACGGCTTTAAAATATTGGACGCGTCAATCGCCCCCTCCGCACCGCCGGCACCGATGATCGTATGAATCTCATCAATAAACAAAATAATATTTCCTGCCTGCTGCACCTCTGCGATCACGCGCTTGATCCGCTCCTCAAACTCTCCGCGATACTTTGAGCCTGCCACCATTCCCGACAAGTCCAGCGTGAGCAACCGTTTATCCACAACTGTATCCGGAACGATGCCGTTCACGATGCGCTGCGCCAATCCTTCCACAATCGCTGTTTTTCCGACACCGGGCTCACCGATCAGACAGGGATTATTTTTTCCTCTGCGGCTTAAGATCTGGATGACACGCTCAATCTCATCCTCTCTGCCAATGACCGGATCCAACTCGCCGTTTCTTGCCAGCTCTGTGAGATCTCTGGAATAGGCATCCAGTGTCGCCGTCGCATTTTTCTTTTTACCAAACCTGTTTCCCTGAAGTTCATCTTTGTACTGGGAAGCATCCTCACCCATCGCTACCAGAATATCCACATATAGCTTTTGTCCACTGACACCCAGTGTATTAAGCAGTCTGGATGCCGCGCAGTCAATTTCCCGGATGATTGCCAGCAGCAGGTGTTCGGTTCCGACCTCCTCGCAGTGAAAACGCTCAGCCTCCGCCGACGCGCGCTCCAATACTTTTTGTGTCTTCGGTGAATAGCCGTCACGGTCCATAACCATGACATCAGAAGAAGGTGCAATCAGATCTTCAATCAACTGCACCAGTTTCTCTTCCTCTACACCATTACTCATAAGCACACAGGCTGCCACGCCGCTGCCCTCGTGCAGCAGGCCCAGTAGCAGATGCTCCGTCCCGATATAATTGTGGTGCAGACTCCGGGACATTTTGCCCGCCAGGGCAAGTGCTTTCTTCGCCTTGGCTGTATAGGGTCTGTTCATATATTACTACTACCTTTCTATAAATCATTCAAATCCAAAATTTCCAAATCGTCTGCCGGTTTTGCAGATTTTGCCGGTTTGGACGGTTTTTCTGTCTTCGGAGATTTTTCCGGTTTGACCGGTTTTTCTGCCTTGGAGGGCTTCTCCGGCTTCACCGGATTTTCTGCCTTCAAAGTCTTTTCCGGCTTCACCGGCTGTTCCTCTTTCCGCGCCTTTCTTTCCCTTGTGCGTAGCTTTTCGTCTGCCTCTTCCTCCTCATCATCCCCGTCCGGACCGAACATCGCATCCTGTCGCATATCGCGTAGCTTGAGCACCAGATTGAGAATCACGATCAACAGCATTGCGATCACAACGACCAGTATAATCAGAATACGCATATCTTTTGTCTTCTGCGCCTGTAACCGATCGTAGAGTTTATTATACTTGTCCAGCGATACATATTCTCCCTCAGGCATCATGGATGACGGAAGATACGCATTGCCCTCATAGATCAGATATCCGTTATCATCAAAAGTAACCGCCGGCTCCTCTGTGGGAACCTCCGCGGTATCATCGATCGCAGAAATCTCTCCCTCCGGAGCCGCATCACTGTCCGATGCCTCCGCATCCGAAGAAGCATCCTCCTGCTCCGTCGTCTGCGCGGATGTCGTAGCAGATCCGCAATTGACCGTAATCGTGTAGGTACTTACAGCACCACTCTCTGCCTCTACCACAACTTTAACCGTATTCGTACCCGGCTTTAAAGACTTCGCGCCGCTAACCGAAGCAATCACCGCTTTACTGCTGTTCGGTCTTGCCGCCACAGATATCGCCGTCACACCTGCGTCTACTGTCGCCGTGTACTCGTGGGTTCCGGCAGAAAATGAAGGGCTCAGACTCCCCGGTGAAATGCCCAGATGTGCCAGACTGCTGTCCGAGGACTTCGCGCTGCCGGCGGAGCTTGCGGTGTTCCCGGAACCATTGCCCCCTGAAGCAGCAGAAGTTCCTTTCCCTGAGCCAGTGGTGCTTCCGCCTGAGCTACCGGAACTGCTTCCCCCGGAGCTGCTATTTGAACCACCGGAGCTATCCGCATCAGGCTCCACAATCGTCGTCTGCTCTCCCTCTGCCTGCTCATCATCGATCGTATTTGACACTTCCCCCGGCTCTGTAGCAAATGCCGTCACAGGTGCCGCCAGACTGATGGCGATTGCCGCTGTAATTGCCAGAAAACGTTTTTTTCTCATAGGATATCCTCTCTTTATCTGTAAGTAACAGTTTCGAATAAACTGTTACTTACATTGTAATTTTTCTGGTCTGCACTGTCAACCTCTTACCATCTTTTTCACGTTTTGCAACCGCTCCAGTAACAAAAGAAAAATGAAGTATAAAATAAAGAGAAGAACAAATACAAGCGTCACATAGGAATCCGGCTGTGCGAATATATCTCGTGCAAACAGCGCTGCCACCAGCGCAATGCTGCTGACTGATAAAATCATTGCTGCTACTAAATAAGATAAAATCTGTTTCATATAAACATCCTGGCCTTTCCGGTTTTTTATCATTTGTTTTATTGTTCACGCCAAGGAACGGCAGCTGAACACTTCCCACGGATTCATACTGCGGTCATCAATATATAAATCCGCAAATATTTTCCGTGAATCCCCGTCAAACTTTTCCACGATCTCCGGCAGATTCTCATTCACCGCATCAAATACCAGCCCCCGCATCAGGCAGAAGCAGAGTGCCTCCTCCAGCTTCTCCCCTCTGCGGCATGTCCATAGAATCAGCCGGTCTCCCTGCGTACGCAACTCCTTTAGTATCCGGATCAATCCTTCGTTTGCCTCGCCGATCTTCGGATAACAGTCTCTACACAACGTTCCGTCAAAATCTACTGCTATGATCTGTCCTCTCATACAACCGCTCCTCCTTCTGCAAAAGTTATTGCATTGTGTTAAGTTTTCAATTAAAGCATTCCGGTGCTTTGATACTTTCTTTGATACTTTCATTCTACGCGCACAAATGTCCAATAAAACGGACAAAAAAGAACAGTTCTGCACATTGCAAAACTGTTCTTATCAAATCAAAATCAAATGCTCAGATCAAAACCTTTTCCGTTAAGTAATCCGTTGCAGCTAGTCAATCAGCTGCTCGATTGCCTCGACCTGTTCGTTTATGCCATCATAATCAAAATTATCTACAGCTGTCTGCATCGCATCCTTGATGTCTTTCAATACATCCATGGACTGCAGCTGTGCCACCTGACTTTGAATGGCATCCATATCAAATTCAGACAAGCTCTCCTTGAGCTTTTCACAACACTCATGCAGCTCCTGCGGAGATACAGCCACAAGCTCGACCTTTTCATCCTGCATTCCAAGCTCCGCAATCGTATCTGCAATGCAGGTACTCTGGTAAGTAAACCGCTCCATAAACTGCTCATGACCGGAGCTCACACACTTCATATCCCGCGCAGCAGCAGCCTCTTCCATCATGCGCGCCAGATCGGACAGATCATTGGCTCCGATCAGTCTGGAGGTACTCTTCACCGCATGGGCCAGTATCTGATAATTTTCCAGATCTCCCTCCCGGAAAAATTCCTCCAGTTTGTCTTTCTTTTCATGGAACTCATCCAGATAAAGCTTCAGGTTGTGCAGATACTCCTCCTGATCACCGCCTGCATAGCGCAGCGCGTCATCCGCTACAATACCGTCAATTGGCGGAATACACAATTCTTCCAGATAATCAACGGTTTCCTCCTCGGGAATCTTCAAGAACTGCGGCGGCAGATACTGACACAGAAGCTGTTCCAGCTTCTCACCCTGAATCGGCTTTGCGAGGTAATCATCAAAGCCATGGGACAGATAAAACTCTCTGGCACCGCTCACTGCATTTGCTGTCAGCGCGATAACCTTTGTGTTTGCGTTCGGATTATTCTCCATCTCACGCATGTGCTCCAGGCACTGCACGCCATCCATATTCGGCATCTTATGATCCAGAAAGATCATGTGGTACTCTTTCTTCATAATCATATTCAGGCACTCCATGCCGCTATCTGCCGTGTCCACCTGTATTCTCGTCTTTTTCAACAGGCCCTTGCACACCTCAAGGTTCATGCGGGTGTCATCCACCACAAGAATCTTTGCGTCCGGAGCCTGAAAGCTCTCCTGATAATGCTCCGCACTCTGACCCATCTTCTCATACAACAGCTTGTAATCACCAATTGGCGTATCGTCCACTATCTTTTGCACCAGTCCAAAGAAAAATGCACTGCCCCGTCCGTACTCACTGTCTAAAAGCAGCTTGGAATTCATAAGCTCCAGCAGCTGCTTAGAGAGTGCAAGTCCCAGACCCGTGCCCTCGATTCCGCGGTTTGCCTCTTCATCCACACGCTGGAATGTGGAAAACAACTTCGCCTGATCCTGTTTTTTAATACCGATACCGGTATCTACCACAGCCACATCCAGTCGCACCTTATCCGAGTCAGGCAGTCTTGTACAACGCACCTTCAAAGTTACAGAACCCTCTCGTGTATACTTTACCGCATTTGTCAGAAGATTGGTGACAATCTGGCGAATGCGCACCTCATCGCCGTAAAGTTCACTGGGGATCTGGTCATCGATGTCCAGTTTCAGTTCCAGCCCCTTATCCGTTGCCCGCGGCTGAATCATATTAACCAGATCATTTAAGAGTGAACTGATCTGATAGTTTGTATTGATGATCTCCATTTTTCCGGACTCCACCTTGGAAAAATCCAGAATATCGTTGATGAGAGCCAGCAGGCTCTTGCTGGCGTTTTTAATATTTCCCGCGTAGCGCAGAATTCTGCGCTCTCTGCTCTCTCTAAGAATCATCTCGTTCATACCGATAATCGCATTGATCGGAGTACGGATCTCATGGGACATATTCGCCAGGAAGCTGCTCTTTGCCTGATTTGCCGCTTCCGCAGAAAGCTTTTCTTTCTGACTCTCAAAGTAATGCTGGCGAATCTCTCTTCCATGACGGACAACGGAGATCGCAAACACGGTCATAAACAGATATTCTATGGAATAACCTGCGCCGAAGCCCGCCCAAAAATGAAACGGATCTGTCATATTCGTAAATCCGTGAGCAACAAATCCTATCGACCTGGGCCACAAAAATCCCATCATACACAGATAGCCAATCACGGACATGACCAGAGTCAGCACCCAGTCCATATACATACAGGACAACAGTGGAATCGCATAATATGTAATATAAATACCCATATAGGGATCCGAGGACGCTCCTGCAACAAGAACCTCCAAATACATAAGCTGAAAATACTTCGCTGCCGTCATCTTATCTGCGCGAATCAACACGTCCACAATCAGCCACGATATGACAATATAGGCAGTAGACGAAATAATATATATATTCGGTATTTCAAAAAGCCCCAGCTTCGTAAATATGTAAAGTGCCGGACCAAGCAGAAGACACAAATTCACAACCTTATGTATGCGCTTGGTCACCAGGCAATCATGTGAGCGCATATATTCCTCTTCATACTTGTTATCCATAACAGACCCCTCCTCATCTCCCCTTTTTTACTAAATCAATGATCTGCGCGAGACCCTGACTAATCGCCTCATAGTCAAAGTTCTCTACTGCCTGCGACAGTTCCTCCCGCTCTTTCTCCAACAGCATTCCTGTCGGATAGAAACTGCAGAATTCACGCAAACGTTCAAAATCCACATCGTATTCCTCTACACCATGCACAAACTGTTCTGCCTCAGTCAGATAGTCCTCCGGGGTCTGCTCTGTCTCGACCTCAGTCACTATCATAGTCTGAACAGCCGGATGATCCAGCAAATGTTCGAGACTGACACACAGCTGCTCATGCTCACAGATCAGATCATCATAGTTCTTCATAATATAAGAAAGATCCTCACTGCCTGCTGCCTTCTCCATCTGTTCCGCAAGATATGCCATGTGAACCGCACCTACAATCCTCGATGTGCTCTTGAGCGCATGGACATGAATCTTGAAATCATTCCAATTTTCTGCCTCATATTCCTTTTCGATGCGCTCGCGGTTTGACACGGAATCTGTCAGATAACCACGGATATTTTCCAGAACATCCGTAACCGTCCCGGAGGAATATTGCAACGCGTCATCCAAATCCATATCCGGCAGCTGCAGCTCATCTACCACCTGCTGCAGCGCCTGCCTGCGCTCCAGATCCTGCTCATCATCTGTCTGCTCCTGCTCGGAGAGCGTAACCAGTTCCTCCGGAAGATAGCGTCTTAGCGTTTCCTCCAGAAGCGGTCCCTGTACCGGTTTGGACAAAAATCCGTTAAATCCCTCATCCAGATACTGCTGCTTCATGCCGGCAACCGCATTAGCCGTGAGAATGATCACCGGTGTTCTGTAATTGATTCCCTGTTTGTCTGCCCGCAGACGGTGAAATGCCTCCACACCATCCATATTGGGCATCAGATGATCCATAAGGATCAGATCATAGTGATTGCGCGCGCATTTTTCCAGACAACCGGCACCATCCTGAGCCGTATCTATCTGAACCAGTGTCTGTTTCAGCAGTGATGCCACCACCTTAAGGTTCATGCCGTTATCATCCACCACAAGCACGTGGGCGTCCTTTGCCGTAAAACTCTCCCTGTACTTCTGCTCCTGCGACAGACGCTTCTGATAGAGGTCATTCAGATTGCCCATGGGCTCCTCACTCACTACCGTCTGCACCAGGTCAAAAGAAAACGTTGAGCCTTTTCCATAGACACTCTCCATTTCCAGATCACTGCCCATCATCTCCAGCAGCTGACGGGTAATGGAAAGTCCCAGTCCCGTGCCCTCAATATGATGTGCCCTTAGATCCCTGCCGCGCTGGAAAGAGGCAAACAGCACCTCTTTGCTCTCTTTGATTCCGATTCCGGTATCCTTTACAGACACCAGCAGCACAATATGACGCGCATCCTTCTTTTTCATTTGAACGCGAAGGGTAACGCTTCCTTTTTCTGTATATTTCACCGCGTTCGTCAAAATATTCGTAATTATCTGACGAATTCGCACCTCATCTCCATAAAGCTCATTCGGAATATTCTCATCAAGATCCAGAATGAGCTGCAACCCTTTTTTCTCCATACGTGGCTGTACCACGAGAATAATGTCGTAGAGCAGACCTCCCAGCTGGTATTTTTCCGGCATCAGCTCCATTTTCCCAGACTCAATCTTAGAAATATCCAGAATATCATTAATCAGCGAAAGCAAAGCCGTACCCGCGCTCTGGATATTCTGCGCGTAACCACGAATCTCTGTTTCCTGCGCCTCACGCAGAATCATCTCATTCATACCCAGCACAGCATTGATCGGCGTGCGAATCTCATGGGACATATTTGCCAGAAAGCTGCTCTTAGCCTCTGCCGCAGCCGTGGCTTCCTCACACTTCATCTCCACCAGCTGCAACAGGTCATCCAGACTCTTCTCATCCTCATGCGCCACTCGCTCCGTGAACAGATCCTGCTTCTGCATATACATCATCAGGCCGCTGACAATGAGAAGCAGCAGCAAAACAAAAGAAAACTCCATCTGATTATATGTATTGTGAACCAGCTGCAGATTACACAGTATACGCGAAATGAGAATCAAAAAGACATCCATCCCCAGCACGAACAGGTTCAGCTGAATATTTTTATAAATGGTGCACTCTGCCACCACAAATAGAAGGCACACCGGCAACAGACGATCCGATCTGCTCTCTACGGAATAGCACAAATAAGCAAGCATTCCACAGCAGATCGTTATCGCACCCTGTACAAAATTCGAACAGCGTTCAGAGAACCTTGAGATCATCAGATGCGTCAGAAAAACTGCCACCAGGCATGCACACACCTCCGGCACAAAACGCACCACCGGAACCTGATAGAGTGCCCGGAGCGTATAAAATATAATGAGACATTCAAGCACGAGAATATACCACACCAGTCTCCGCTCTCTGTGAAAATCTCTCATGACAGCTTCACCCCTCTCGGAACAACAAATCGCACACTCGACGGCCGCATCTCAACCTTCCACTCACCGGATGCCGTGATCATCTCCCCATCCAGATTCACCACAATCGGTCCTCTGTCCCGGCGCATGATTGTCATTTTTTTGCCTGATCCGACCCTTGCATGCTTTTCTATATAGGAGCTGTTCTGCCGGATCAGATTAATCAGAATCCGGATAAATGCGGGCACTCCCCTGGAAGGCACGAACACATAGCTGCCCCTGCCGTCGTTTGGTACAAACCCCTTTGGCATGCACAGGGAGCCGCCGAGTACGCAGCCGTTTCCCCAGCACAGCTCATCATAGCAGCCGTCCATCTCTTTTCCGTCCACACGAATTCTCAAATCCATTTTCTTCAGACGCAGCAGAGCCTCAAACACATAGGCAGAATACGGTATCTGAAGTCCCACAGTGCGCACCGGATGCTGCTTTGCGATATATCGCATAATCTCTGCATCCATTCCGCAGGAAAAGGTATTGATCGCTCTTCCGTGATTCGTCAGAATCGAATCCACCATGATGGTATCCCCACTGATCAGCTCCTCAATATCATAAAAACGCTCCCGATCCTCCTGTTTAAACACCTTCAGAAAATCGTTCGTCATGCCGCACGGATAGAAGGCAAGTTCCACATGTGGATTCTCACCAACACCCTGCAACACATTTCGCATCGTGCCTGAACCGCCACAGGCATAGATGCGCAACTGCTCATCCGGGAAAAAATGAACGACCTTTTCAGTCAGCTCCGTCTCATTGCCGGTGTATCTGGAATTAAACAAAAAATATTCAAAGCCCTCGATCTGCTCCAGCTGCCGTCTTAAATTGTTTGCAAATGTCATACTTCCCGCATAGGGATTGACAATAAATATGTGCTTCATACTTTTTTCTCCAATTATCTCCTATTATACTTGTAAAACGCGTGAAAGACAATGGAAAAAAACAGAGTTTGTGTCTTTCGTGTTCGAAATGACACAAACTCTGTTTATCTGCGTATTTTTTATAACAATTCTTTCAAAATCTGATTGACCATTCCCGGATTTGCTTTACCCTTCATGGCCTTCATCGTCTGTCCAACCAAAAAACCGATCGCTTTTTCCTTGCCATTGTGGTAATCTTCCACAGACTGCGGATTGTCTTTGATCACCTGTTCGATGGTGCTTCGCAGCGCACCCTCGTCGTTCACGGTCTTTAAGCCGTGCTCGTCGACATACTTCTCCGGATCAGTGTCATCCGCAAACATCTGCTCAAATACCTCTTTTGCCACGGTACTGTTGATCGTACCTGCATCTGCCAGTTCTACAAGCGCAGCGAGATGCTCCGGAGAAAAACGAATATCCTCAGGTTCCATCTCATGCTCCTTCAAAAGACGCATCGTCTCTACCATGAGCCAGTTGGACACCTTCTTGGGCTTGCCGCAGATCGCCACGGTCTCCTCGAACAGATCTGCCATGTGCTTGGAGTTTGTGATGATCTCTGCGTCATAGCGGGGAATCTCATACTCCTTTTCATAACGTACCAGCTTTTCCGTGCGAAACTCCGGCTGACGGCTTTTAATCTCCTCCAACCACTCGTCTGAAATAATAATCGGCACCAGATCCGGCTCCGGGAAATAACGGTAGTCCTGCGCATCCTCCTTGGAACGCATTGCGTGGGAACTCTCCTTCGTATCATCCCAGCGACGCGTCTCCTGAATGACCTTCTCGCCGGACTCAATCAGATCAATCTGTCGGTTTTTCTCGCCCTCAATTGCCCGCGCAATTGCACGAAAAGAGTTCAGATTCTTCATCTCGGTACGCGTACCGAACTCCTTTGCTCCGACCTCTCGCACAGAGAGATTGACATCCGCACGCATGGAACCTTCATTCAGCTTGCAGTCCGAAGCGCCGAGATACTGGATGATCAGGCGCAGCTTCTCTAAATATGCGATCACCTCATCGGCCGAACGCATATCCGGCTCGGATACAATCTCAATCAGAGGCACACCGGAACGGTTGAAATCTACAACAGACACATCCTCCCAGTCATCGTGCACCAGTTTTCCGGCATCCTCCTCCATATGGATCTCATGGATACCGATCTGTTTGGTTCCTCCGTCTGCCGTCTCGATCTCCACATATCCGTTCCGGCAGATCGGCTCGTAGAGCTGTGAAATCTGGTAGTTCTGCGGATTGTCGGGATAAAAATAGTTTTTGCGGTCAAACTTGCAGTTCTGGTTGATCGTACAGTTCGTCGCAAGGCCGACTGCGGCCGCATATTCTACAACTTTTTTATTCAGTACCGGAAGTGAACCGGGCATACCCGTGCAGACCGGACATGTATGTGTATTGGGCGCGCCTCCAAAAGCGGTGGAGCAGCCACAGAAAATTTTTGTTTTTGTCGCCAGCTCGACATGTACCTCCAAACCGATGACAGTCTCATATTCTCTACTCATGACACGACTCCCTTCTCATTTTGCGCCGCAACGGGGCTGTGTACATAGCTTCTCGTCTGCTCAAAGGCATAAGCCGCGCGGATAATGTTTTTCTCCTCAAAACAGTCACCGATCAGTTGAAGACCGATCGGCAGTCCATGACTGTCCATGCCACAGGGCAGGCTGATACCCGGCAGTCCCGCCAGATTCACGGAGATCGTGTAAATATCGCCCAGATACATCTGAATCGGATCGGAAAGCGACGCGCCAAGCTTCGGAGCTGTCGTCGGCGCCGCCGGTCCTAAAATCACATCATATTTTGCAAAGGCTTCGTCAAACGCCTTTTTGATCAGGGCTTTCACCCGTAGCGCCTTCAGATAATACGCGTCATAATAGCCGGAACTTAACACAAAGGAACCCAGCATGATCCGGCGCTTGACCTCCGCGCCAAAGCCCTCGGAACGACTCTTTTTATACATCTGGTGCAGTCCGTCATATTCCTGTGTGCGGTAACCATATTTCACGCCGTCAAAACGGGCCAGGTTGCTGCTGGCCTCCGCGCAGGCAATGACATAATATGCCGGAATCGCGTATTCCACCAGACCAAGGTCAAATTCCTCAACGATTGCACCTTTCTTCTCCAGTTCCTTTGCTGCCGCAAGAACAGCCTCTTTTACTTCCGCATTCAACCCCTGACCGAAATAATCCCGCGGAATTCCGATTTTCATTCCTTTTACATCGTCGACCAGCGCCTCCGTAAACGTTGTATCCTCTCGTTTTACCGAGGTGGAATCCTTGCTGTCATGAGACGAAATCATCTCTAAAATTGTTGCGCAGTCCGTCACGTCCTTGGCGACGGGGCCGATCTGATCCAGAGAAGAACCATAAGCGATCAGTCCGTAGCGGCTGACTGTCCCGTAGGTCGGCTTAATTCCCGTCACGCCGCAAAAAGAACTGGGCTGACGGATGGAACCACCGGTGTCTGATCCAAGTGCGTAGGAACACTCCTCCGCTGCCACTGCCGCGCAGCTTCCTCCGGACGAACCGCCGGGTACGTGTCCGGTATTCCACGGATTTTTCGTCACACCGAATGCCGAAGTCTCCGTTGTACTACCCATGGCAAACTCATCCATATTCGTTTTTCCAAGTATGACAGCGCCTGCCTTTTCCAGATTTAATACCGCCTCTGCGGTAAAGCCCGGCATGAAATTATATAATATTTTTGAACTGCACGTGGTCTTCATGCCCTTCGTACACATATTATCCTTGATTGCGACCGGAACGCCTGCCAGCGGCGAGGTCAATTCCCCGACATCAATTCTTTTTTGTATCTGCTCTGCCCTTGCCAGCGCACCCTCTGCGTCCACAGTCACAAAACTGTGCACTGCTTCTTCTCTTGCAGCGATGGCTGCAAGTGCCTCGCGTGTGGCATCCACGGCAGTCACTTCTTTATTCTGAATCCTTTTTCCCAGCTCAACGGCTGTCAGGCTCATAAGAGACATAGTGGTGAATCCTCCTTTTTAGATGATCGTCTTGGGCACTTCAAAGCCGCCGTCCCGCATGAGCGGCGCATTTGCAAGGGTGTCCTCTCTTCCGTCGCCGTTAGTCACTTCATCCTCGCGGAACACGTTGTGTACCGGAAAGACATGGGACATTGGTTCCACACCCGTCGTATCCAGCTCATTCAGCTGATCGATGTAATCTAACATCTCACCCATATCCTTTTTTGCCTGCTCTTTTTCCTCGTCGGATAACTCCAGCTTTGCAAGGATACCTACATATTCAATTGTTTCATCACTGATGATATTTGCCATTTTTTTACTCCTTTAGTCACGCACCTTGATGTGTACCTCACGCAGTTGCTGCTCAGTGACGGTATTCGGCGCACCGCACATGAGATCCTGCGCATTTCCGTTCATCGGGAACGGGATGATCTCACGGATATTTTCCTCGTTACGAAGCAGCATGATCATACGATCCACGCCCGGTGCCATACCTGCATGGGGCGGTGCTCCGTACTGGAACGCATTGTAGAGCGCTCCGAATTTTTCCTGTAATACCGTCTCGTCATAGCCTGCGATTTCAAAGGCCTTGACCATTATGTCAAGGTCATGGTTTCTGACTGCTCCGGAGGACAGCTCAATACCGTTGCAGACGATGTCGTACTGATATGCAAGAATGTCTAACGGATTCTGTTCCTCCAGTGCCTTTAAGCCGCCCTGAGGCATGGAAAACGGATTGTGTGTAAATCCGATCTTCTTCGTCTCCGGGTCCTTCTCAAACATCGGAAAATCGTTCACATAGCAGAAACGATAAGCATTTTTCTCGATCAGATCCAGCTTCTCGCCCAGCTCTGTACGGATCGCTCCGGCGTAGGCGGCCGCCTTCATCTCCTTGTCTGCGATAAAGAAGATCGTATCACCCGCTTCCAGTCCTGCCAGTGTGCGCATCTCTTCCTTCATATCATCCGGAATAAACTTGTCGATGGGGCCCTTATAACTGCCGTCATCCTGCACTTCGAGGTAACCAAGTCCTCCCATACCGATAGACTGCGCGAATTTGAGCAGCTTTTCATGGAAGCCCTTGGACATCTCGGCGTGTACCTTGATGGCACGCACGGTCTTACCATGGAAGGGCTTAAACGTACATCTCTGGAAAAACTCTGTGAGATCAATAATACGAAGCGGGTTTCTCAGATCCGGCTTATCGGTGCCGAACTCCAGCATTGCCTGCTT
>JALELN010000218.1 GCA_022771765.1 Lachnospiraceae bacterium
TTAGAGGGTGAGCATGTCCTGTTTCGCGATCTGGACAGTAGTAACGGTACATATATTAATGGAATCCGTTATGGAATAAAAGGAGAGAAGAAAGAAAAAAATCTGGAGGATGGCGATGTCCTGAAAATATCTACAGCAGATGACGGTGGATTTTGTGAGGATGCCGTAGTTATTCTCTACCGGAAAAATGTGACTTTGGAAGTAAAACAGTGGCAGACTTTGAATTTGTCAGATACATCTGCCGTGATCCGGCTGGGAAGAGACGCGCAAAACTGCAATCTTCATGTTGATGACCGGCGGGTATCTCGGATTCATGCCTCTTTTTTTTATGCAGCAGGCGGCTGGGCGGTTGCCGATTATGAGAGCGCAAACGGTGTTTATGTTAACAATCAAAGAATTCAGCAGGCTGTTTATTTAAGACCTTTGGACTGCGTACAGATGGTGGACTATCTGTTCCTTTATATGGGGGATGCGTTGCTGATCGGTATGACTTCCAATATGAAACTGAAGCTGCAGCAGCCCCGACAGCGCGGAGTTGGTTCATTTGCAGCTACGGATCTTTGCATACATATAGAAAAACGGACAGCAAAGCAGGGATTTAAGACGATTACATTACTGAAAGATATCGACCTGACGATTCATTCCGGGGAGATGGTATTGATTCTTGGCGGTTCCGGTGCCGGTAAAACAACGCTTATGAATGCCATTATGGGGTATGAAAAAGCAGACGGGACGATTCGTTATGGCGATCTTGATATTTATAAGCAGTACAGCCAGATGAAATATAAGATTGGTTTTGTGCCTCAGGACACGCTGCTTCGTGAAAATGATTCAGTCTATGATACGCTTTATAATGCGGCACAGATGAAGCTGCCTGGAAATTGTACAGCAGATCAGTTGAAAAAACGGGTCAACGAGGTGCTTGACATGGTAAATCTGGCCCATGTCTCCAACTCTCTGATCAAGTCTATCAGCGGCGGAGAAAAGAAACGTGTGAGTGCCGGTGTCGAACTGGTAAATGATCCGAATCTGTTTTTCCTGGACGAGCCGGACTCGGGTCTGGATGCCCAGAGTGCGACAGAATTGATGGAAAATTTAAGGCAGATTGCCAATACAGGAAAGATCGTCATGATCATTTCTCATTCACCGGATCGTGCGGCAAAGCTGTTTGACAAGGTCATTGTTCTTGCAAAGAGCAGGATTGATAATTGTGGACATCTTGCTTTTTACGGAAGTGTGCCGCAGGCGTATGACTTTTTCGAAACAAAAACACTGGAAAGTGTTGTAGGGAAGATAAACAGCAGGGACGGGTCTGTTGAGAAATATATAGAAAGATGGAGTAGACAAGGTTATGGAAACTAGAGTAAACAATGGTCGGCTGAGCCAGGTGCGCATTTATCTTGGAAAATGCTTTCGTATTTTCCGTTATGAAAAAGGCTGGAAGGTAATTCTGTTCGGGGCGGTTATTTCCGCGATTATTGCATGGGTCCCGGGAAGTGAGATGTTTGTTCATAAGCAGCAGACAAAAAATGGTGCCTTTGCGATTGTATGCGCCTGCATATGGATCGGACTGTTTAATTCGATTCAGTCCATCTGCAGGGAGCGGAAAATTATAAAGCGTGAGCACCGTACCGGTCTTCACATTTCTTCCTATGTACTTGCACACATGATTTATGAATTATGCCTGTGTATGATTCAATCCCTGATTATGGTCGTTGCACTGCTGATATTCAGAAGAGATTTCCCGACAGATGGTGTGATTTTCACGGCAGTGCTAGAGATCTATATCAGCTGTCTTCTGACTATGTATGCGGCAGATGTGCTTGGAATCGCGGTTTCATCATTTGTAAAGTCGGAGAATGCAGCCATGGCGGCCATGCCCTTTGTGCTGATTGTCCAGCTGGTGCTGGCGGGGACTATTTTCGAACTGTCGGGCTCTGTGGAAGTCGTGTCGAAGGTGACCATCAGTAAGTGGGCGGTGGAGGCAATCGGAGCCACCTGCGATATCAATAATATGGAGGATGCTTTTACGCTGATTCAGGTGGATGAAGAGATCGCAGCGCTGGAGGAACAGCAGAAAGAAATAGATAAAAAACGAAAGGAATTAAAGGATCAGGGGCTTCCGGATGACGAACTGGAGGATATTGAGATCGATGAGGACGCGATCACGGAGAAATATCTGGATAAGCAGAAAGAGGACGAAGACCGTACAGATCCTGCCTATGATCACACAATAAAGAATGTCTGTTTTAACTGGGCGGTGATGGCGGCATATGCGATTCTTTATGGAATTGTCAGTGTCATTGCCCTGGAATTTGTGGACAGGGATAAAAGGTAATATAAAAGGAGTGAAAAGTTATGTTTTGTAAGTATTGCGGAAATGAAGTGGCTGACAACATGAAATTCTGCACGAAGTGTGGAAAGCCGGTAGGAAATGCGCAGGCTGCATCTACGAATCAGCGGGCAAAGAAAAATAAGGTAGTAGTTCCGTTGGCAGCGCCCGGACAACAGCAGCAAATGCGTCCAAATCCGGCTGGGCAGTCTAATCAGCAGCCGGAGCCGAAAAAGAAGAACGGAGCACTTATAGCACTTATTGTTGTAGTGGCCCTGCTGGTCGTTGCGGTTGTGATTCTGGCAGTGGTATTTTTCAGTGGAAGGATAAGTACCGGTTCCACAGAGAATACAATGATCGAACAGTCGGATGACGATGATCAGAAGGAAGACGATCAGGATAAAGATAAGAATAAGAAGGACAACGAAGACGACGGAGATGAGGATTCGGACAAGCAGACATTGTCAGATGGGGATGAGCCGACAGATGGCGTAGACAATGGGGAGGTAGCAAAGAAGGATACATCTGAGAAAGAAGACGAGGATGAGCTGTTCCGGAACAATTCCAAGAAGGATACGAAGGATGCAACGGAGGACACAGAGGAAGATGAAGACATGATCTTTCAGGGAGACAATGATGATTATGTTCTGCCGGACAGCAGTACGAGACGATTGACGGCGGCGGATCTCGAAGAGATTGCAGATGATAAAGAGCTTCTTCGCATCGCAAGAAATGAGATATATGCCCGTCATCACAGAAGATTCGCAGATGCAAATCCGAATCAGAAACCGCTTCAGCCTTATTTTGACAGCAAGGAATGGTATGACGGTTATATTGAACCCGAGGATTTTACGGATGATATGCTAAGCAAGATTGAGCGGGATAACATCAAGTTGATTCAGGAGTATGAAGCAAAACTGTAATAAATTTTTTTACGAGGAGGATAAAAAATGTTTTGTAAGAAATGCGGAAAAGAAATTGCAGATACGGTGAAGTTCTGCGCATTTTGCGGTGCACCGGTAGAGGGGGATCAGATATCCGTGATGCCGGTGAAGCCGATTGTATCAGATGAAGAGGACAAAACAGTCGCGTTTCAGTCATCTGATGACGATGCCACTGTTGTAGTACCCAAACATGCGAAAGAAGAGAAGAACGAGAGTGAGCTTGGAGACAATGTAGAAAAGGCCATGGTGCCGCCCCCGGTTCCGGAAGCCACCGGCTTTAAGACTACAGAACAGCAGCAGACTTACAGTCAGCCGGATCATCTGCAGAATGGACAGAGCATGCAGCCGGAGGAGACGAAGAGATCTCATAATGGTATCGTGCTTGCGATTCTGGGAGTGGTTGCAGTTGCTCTGATTGTAGCCGTTATTTTGCTCTTGCGCGGACTTTTGGGCGGTAAGAGTACCGCAGTAGATGATCTGTTTTATCTGAAGGACGGAGATTTATCAGCGGTTTTGAATATTGCTGCAAAAGAGCCGGCGGAAGTTGAGATCGACGGAATCAGAAATGCGGAGAATGCCGGTTCCTGGGTTGCAAAAATCAGTGAGGACGGAAAAAATCTTTACTATTACAGCAAGATTGATGACAATGGCAATTATGGCACGCTTTGCCGGATTCAGACAGACAAATTATCTAAAAAGGGAAATAACGATAAATATATTGAGGAGATCGACAGTAAGGTAAATGTCGGCAGCTTTGAGATTATCAATAATACATCTGTAGTTTATTGCAGAAAGGATGATCAGTTGTCCCTCTATGAAAATGGCGAGACCTATGAGCTGGCAGATTCTGTGAGTGATTATTGGATAACAGATGACAAGAAATATGTTGTCTATACAGAGGAAGATGATGACGACTATACACTTTTCTGTGTAGGTATTTCAAAGGATGCGAAAGCGAAGGAGATAGACAGCCATGTCATTAACGTGCTGGATGCATCTAACAGTAACTTCATTCTG
>JALELN010000221.1 GCA_022771765.1 Lachnospiraceae bacterium
CCGTTGCTCTATCCAACTGAGCTACAGACACATGCCGAGTAGCTCGCTACTCGCGAAGCGGGTGATGGGAATCGAACCCACGTATCCAGCTTGGAAGGCTGGTGTTCTACCATTGAACTACACCCGCGTGCATCGTGCGTATCACGAACACCGCAACGCATCTAACATTATATGGCAGGTTAATAGAAAAGTCAACCTATTTTTTAAAAAATTTTAAATCAATTTTTGGAATGCCCATTTCATCGATTGTCAACACCCCATAACTGGGCTCGTAACCCGGTTGTCTGGGTCTCGAAATGCTGCCCGGATTTGCCACCAGCACACCGCCATACTGCTCTAAAAACGGACGATGCGTATGACCAAACAACGCAATCTGACAGCCGCACGCCAGCGCCTGATCCCGCAGCACATCCATCCCGGTGGTCACATAATACTCGTGTCCGTGCGTCATAAAGATCCGGATGCCCCCGATCGTCACAGTCTTCTCACTGGGCAGATCACTCGCCCAGTCACAGTTACCGGAAACGATCTCCACCGGCACGCCGACAATCTCTTTAATGACGGGATCCCAACCTTCTGTGTCACCCATATGCAGCACGCGGTCAAAAGGTGCTTCCCGCCGGACAAGCTCCTCTAAATTTTCATGAAACCCATGTGTATCACTGATCAACAGAATCCGTTTTGCTTTCATGATTTTCTAAGCTCCTCGCGCATCGCACGCAGAGCGTTGCCTCTGTGGCTTACCTTATTTTTTTCCTCCGGCGAAAGCTGTGCCGTGGAACATCCGTATTCGTCCACATAAAAGATCGGGTCATAGCCAAAGCCGTTCGTTCCGGCAGGCTCCCAGCCAATATATCCCTCGATGGTACCTCTGGTCGTTCTTGTGCTGCCGCCGGGAAGCACCGCCGCGATGGCACAGACAAAGCGCGCCGTCCGCTGCTCCTTTGGCACACCTTCCAAACGATCAATCAGATTTTTATTTTTTATATCATAAGAGGTATCCTCACCCATATACCGCGCCGAATAGATCCCCGGTTCCTTGTTCAGATAATCGATTTCCAGTCCGGAATCATCCGCCAGCACAATGTCATCCGGCAGAAGCTTTGCGATGGCCATTGCCTTGATCATGGCATTTTCTTCAAATGTCGTTCCATCTTCCACAATGTCTACACTGACTCCGGCTTCCTTCATGGACAGAATCTCCTTGCCCATATCTGCCAGAATCATGCGGATCTCCTTCATTTTGTTTGCATTTCCGGTGGCGAAAATAATTCGCGGCTGCACGCTTTCTTCACCGTTTGTATGTAATAATTCACTCACTCTAATAACCCTCCTCCAACGCCTGCATGATTCCTTCATAGATTGCACGCGCGCATTTTTTTTGATATTTTTTGTCAGTCAGATTGGCCAGCTCCTTCGGATTTGTCATAAATCCCACCTCCACCAGCGCCGCAGGTACCTCGCTGGTACGAATAATATAAATATCGTTGCCTGCCACCAATCCCATGTTTTTGCTTCCCAGCGCTTCTGTCGTCTTTTTCAGAAGAATATGAGCCAGATGTTTCGAGCTGTTGCCCTTTGCTTCTTTTTTCTCATCAAAGAGCACCGCCGTACCGTTGATCGTTTCCGACTTCGGATAAGAATTACTATGTACGCTCACAAACAGGTTCGCGCCAATATCGTTTGCCAGCCCTGACCGGTCTGCAAATGCGGGATCGGAATCATCCAACCGCGTATAGTACACACCAAGCTTCTCATCCGCAGTTTCATCAAACAGCTTTTTCAGCTGCTTGACGATCGCCAGATCAATATCCTTTTCCTGCACATCACCCATGATCGCTCCCGGCATATTGGCGCCATGTCCCGCGTCAATGACAACAATCTTGTCATAGATGTCCCGCGGTGCTATAAAATCAATATACAGATACTGTTCCTCCCAGTCAAGCGATAGTTCATACACATGCTCCATGGACAGTTCCAGGGTACCGCCATCCTGATCAGCATAATAATTCAGATCCGCAATATGATCGCTTTTTCCGATCATGGGATAGCGCACCAGATAATCGTCGGTCGCGCCCCTGATCGAAATATCAATGGTCTGCGTCACATAGTGGTTATTGATCGTCACATCATCTCTGGTAGTGTTTTTCGGCAGTTCCAGCCGCAGCTGCTGCGGAAAATCCAGTGCTTCTGCCGCGGTCTTCTGTTGATTTCCGGACAATCCCTCCTCAGTCGCAGTCGCCATTGCCTGCCTGGTGGAGTAATCCAAAAATTCCAGACCGGAAAGCATCGCCCACATTTCTTCGCGCTCCTGCCGTTCCTGCCGGATCCGCATCTGCTTTGCCACATATTGCTGTGCCTTCACCTCCAGCGCCGGCAGATAGCAGAGGCTGGTGCAGATAAAAACAGCAAGCATCACCATAAACAGTGACGTGGTCCGCACGATTTTTTCTTCCATTATTCAGCCGTTTCCTCCCTCGCAGAACTGTATGCCTTGATACACAGATTACTCTGCGCCTGTTCTTCCACGCGATTCCACTGGCTGCCTCTGATACTGATGTAACCCTCTCCATCTGAGATATCCACATCCGCAGTCAGCTCATCCGCCGCATATTCGATCGCCATCGGATAAACCGCATTCGGTGTCGTGATATAGAGCATGATTGCAAAACGCTCGCCTTTTTCCACCTCCACCGGCTTGTCAAAAGGAATCGTATAATAGCCTGCATTCGACAACTTCCCCTGCGCCACCTTGATCCTGTTTGCCGGTTCAAGACTGGAGGTATCCTCAAAATTCTTTATCACATAGACATCGTAGGATGTATCCTTTCCGGTAGCATAAAAGCCTGCTGCTTCGATCTGCTCCGCACTGTTTGCCCGGAACACATTGGCACCGTAAATACTCTCTCTGTCATAGCCCATCTGACCGACCCATCCGCACAAATCAGACTGATAGATCGTATCGTAATTGTCCACATCCTCCACATCCGTATAGACCACATTGTGGATGCCAATGTTGGAATCATAGTAGGAAATATAAAAAATACCGTTTTCTCCAAACGCTTCACCCCAGCTGTTCTGACAGATAAAGGCGCCATCCTCCTCCGGAGGTGTAGAAAAATTATCCTTGGAAAAAGAATCATCCCAGCCGATAATCACTACATCGTGATTGGATTTTTCTGATCCCTGATAGCAATAGGCATTCGTCTCGGAATTATAATAGACACTGGTGCTGTCAGAATTCTGCAGTGTCGTATAAATAGATGTCTGCACACCTCCGTATTTAAAGACAGCCTCCTTGATCTTCTGCTGATCGCCAGATTCCATGACCTGCATTTCCTGCACATGCTTTACCGGCCGGAGTGACGGATCGGTCTCTCCGTCGCCATACGGATCATCCTTCGCCAGCACAGGGCCCTGCCAGGACGCAAGATACGCCATCGACATCGTATAGTCCCCTCCGTCATTCTGCCCCTGATTGAAGCTGTTACACAGTGTCATGTGATCCTCCGCGAAGGACATTTTTTCTTCTGGGAGCAGTGTGGATTCCAGCGCCGTAAGCGTCGCAAATGCCCAGCAGGTTCCGAAGGCCCCCTGATCCTTTACCGCGGTCACACGCTTCTGCTCCCGCAGATCATATTTATAGGGAAGAAATCCCACATCACTCATCGTATCGACACCGACAGCCTTGTTCTGGGCAATGTCCCACTCATAGTCATAGCCCAGCAGATCCGCCAGATCCTTCATGCCCACATAATAATCATCGGCATCCTTCGTCATCGGCGACAACAATTGAACCGTCTCATCATTCATGGTACACAGTTCTTCTCCCAGCAGAAACCGGATCGTCAGATCCCTCTTTTGCAGAACCAGCTCTTTTTCGTCATAAATGTGCGCACTGCAATTGAGACTGTCGCGCAGGATACTCACCGGAACCATCAGCTGCAGCTTTTTATCCATATAAAGAGGCGTATCGTTACTCGTATAGCTGCGGCTGCCGATGTTCAACGTGATCACCTCATCGTTAACACTGGCCGCAATCATCGGATACCAGTCTGCCGCCTGCAGCCTTGCGCCGCGAAACTGCTCCACCTCCACCGCTTCACTGGGTGAATTATTAAATTTTGCCAATAGAAACACAAATAAAACAATTGTAAAAAAAATGTATCTTTTGGAATAACGCATATATTACCCTTTTTTAATTATGAAGTTGTCGCGTCCCGGCGCGGTCTCTTTGGCGGCTTTGCACCGAGAAACTGATAAAAATATGTTCGGATCATACCGTTATAGAGCTTGCGGTTCTTGTCCGCTTTCCTTCCTATATAACGCTCCGCATCCTCGTAGCTCGTGATCAGATACATGGACCAGTCGTCCAGTCTGGCATATGCCTCTCCGATCTGCTGATAAAGTGCCGGGAGATCCTTTTTATCCTCCAGCCGCTCACCATAGGGTGGATTGGTAATCAAAAAACCGTATTTTTTCGGATGATTCAGCTCTGCCACCGGTCTGCGCTGAAAATGGATCAGCTTGTCTACCCCTGCACGACGGGCGTTTTCACGCGCCACCGCAATCACACTCTCGTCGATATCATAGCCCTGAATCGCTGTTTCCACGGAAAGATCTACCAGATCCTGCGCCTCCTCAACGGCCTCATACCACACTTTTCTGGGGACCAGATTACTCCACTCCTGTGACAGAAATTCGCGGTTCATACCCGGAGCAATATTGGCCGCCATCATTGCCGCTTCAATGGGAAATGTACCGCTGCCGCAGAAAGGATCCACCAGAATCCGGTCCGCATGCCACGGAGTCAGCATGATGAGCGATGCTGCCAGCGTCTCAGACAACGGTGCCGCACCTGCCATGGTACGATAGCCCCGCTTATGCAGAGAATCACCGGTCGTATCGATGGTGACCGTGACCTCGTCCTTCATGAGAAACACCCGCAGCGGATAGTCAGCTCCGTCCTCTGAAAACCATGAAATTCCGAAATGACCTTTCAGTCGCTCAACAACCGCTTTTTTCACGATCGACTGAATATCCGAGGGACTGAACAGCTTGCTTTTGATTGATGAAGCCTTCTTGACCCAGAATCTGGCATCTTTCGGCAGATATTCCTCCCACGGCAGTGCCTTTGTTCCCTCGAACAGCTCATCAAATGTCGTTGCCGTAAATCTGCCGACCTGTATGAGCACGCGCTCGGCGGTGCGCAAAAACAAATTTGCCCGGCAGATCGCCTCCGCATCGCCCGTAAATGTAACACGTCCATCCTCCACGCGCGTGATCTCGTAACCCAGATCGTATATTTCTCTTTTTAATACTGCCTCCAGCCCGAAATGACAGGGGGCAATCAATTCATATGTCTGCATATTCGCAAGTATTCTCCATTTTTTATCCTGTATTTTATAATGATAGTCCATATCTCCTTGGCATGTCAAATAGATTTTATTACCGTTTTCCCACACCGCCAATGAGCGAGGCCACCTGAAAGCCGCGGCTGCCAAGATAACGCGCCGCCAGAATACTCTCATTGCCATGACTGCAGTAAAGTAAAATCCGCGCATTGTGATCCAGCTCCCCTGCCCATTCATGGATATTGTCATAACTTTTATTGACAGCTCCGGGCAAATGCCAGCGGCGGTAGACTTCCGGCTCCCGCAGGTCAATCAGTATTGTATTGCCGCGGCTCATCGCGTGCTGAAATTCGCTTTTGGATAATAATTGATAGCGCATTCCCTACCCCTTTCTACTATGTTCGGATGACGTAAAACAGACCGGCACATGTGCCGGTCTGTTCCTCTTTTACTTATTTTATGCAGATACTGAAAGTACGTGACTATTTCTAGTAACGATCTGCTGCGTCGTAAGCATTTCCGGCCTTGTTAGAAGCCTTATTGCTTGCGTTGTTCGCATTGTTTGCGTTTTTCGCATTTTTTGTGTTTGTTGCGTTCTTGGTATTTGTTGTGTTACCCTCGTTGGTTGCATCATACGCATTGTTTACGTTGGTGCTGTTTGACTCATTCGAATAATTTTTTGCCATGATAATTGCCTCCTGAAATTTTTTTGCAGTTATATAACTGTTCAGTATTTTCACAGTTACGCAGTTGTACCATACTGTTACAGCTGCTAATTTTTACTACACGGATAGTATTTACACAGAAAACGCAATTATGCTGGCATTATCTGTAAAATGTGTTAAACTGTTAAATAGAATAATTTTTTAGGAGGGACACTCTTATGGAACATATAGAAAATGTTACTTTTTTTGACCATCCGCTGCTACAGCACAAGATCTCCATGCTACGGGACGAAAACACCGGAACGAATGAATTCCGCAAGCTGGTAGAAGAGATCGCCATGCTCATGGGCTATGAGGCGCTGCGTGATCTGCCGACTGAAGATATCGAAATCAAGACGCCGATCGAGACATGCATGACACCGATGATCGCCGGCAAAAAGCTCGCAATCGTTCCGATCCTTCGTGCCGGTCTTGGTATGGTAAACGGTATCCTCGCTCTCGTTCCCAGCGCAAAGGTCGGACATATCGGTCTGTACCGCGATCCGGAGACGCATGAGCCCCACGAATATTACTGCAAACTGCCTGAGCCCATCGACCAGCGCACGATCGTGGTTGTCGACCCGATGCTGGCAACCGGCGGTTCCGGCTCTGACGCTGTCACCATGATCAAGCAGCACGGAGGCAAAAATATTAAGTTTATGTCCATCATCGCTGCGCCGGAAGGCTTAAATCGCCTGCACAGCGATCATCCTGACATTCAGATCTATGTGGGTCATCTGGACCGCTGCCTGAATGAGAATGCCTACATCTGCCCGGGTCTTGGCGATGCGGGAGACCGGATTTTTGGAACGAAGTAATACAACGCGGTGCCGGGTTTGGACATGTTTTCATGTCCAAACCCGGCACCATATATTTCATCTATTCATCTTTATTTTTGATTTTATATGCAATCGCCCAAATTCCCCAGCCGATACCACAGAAGAATACCAGGATTCCGGCATAAACTGCCAATAAAAGATAACCCACTACCCGCAAATCACGAATAACGAATACCATAATAACAAATATTCCTATGAAAACAGATAGTATGATAACAGGCAATAAACGAATCACAAGATTCCTGACTTTAAAACAAAGCAATAGCTGAACCGGCAAAACGATTACAACAGAAACAATCAGAATCAGTGCCGTATAACCCATATCTCCATGCCAAACATTAAACATACTTTGCCCTCTTATCACGAGAAACTTCGGCAGCGTCTTTATACGTTCCCTGTTCTGCGTGCTCACGCGATTTTTCCAGCTTATCTAATATTTCATGTTCTGTTAATGATTCATATGGATTTGCAGTTGCCCTTTTTATTTCAAACGGAAAACCATTCATGCTACCTCCTGCACCTACTCTATTTTATTATAAGAACAGCAAGCAAACAATGCTAAGTCAATACATTTGTAATGATTTAGCATTGTCTATGTCATTTCTTCAGGCTGTTATCTGCCCATTCTTGATCATCACGCCATTCTTGGGCAGAAATATTTCAGAAATCAGTCATATTTCTCTGCCAAGTAAAGCCGTTTCGTATTAGTTTGGGCAGATAAAATATATTATGCTTTCCTTCGGTGAAACCTATTCGCTTATAGAATGCTCTCGCAGCTCTACCCTCAGGTACTCCATCTCGATAAGTCGTAACAGATACATCCCTCTGAGAATCCATCTTCGTCAGCATAAAAGATACCATCTTTTCGGCTACATGCTGTCTGCGGTGTTTCGTTTTCTATGTAAGCATTATGCTATTTATCAGAATTTCGGCAGTCCGTCGAATCCCACCTGCAGATCGGCATCCGTCGGGATGTAATCGCTCATCTCACCATTGTGGAACTTCTCGTAAGCCACCATATCAAAGTATCCGGTTCCGGTCAGACCGAACAGGATCGTCTTCTCTTCACCGGTCTCCTTGCACTTCATCGCCTCATCGATGGCAACGCGGATCGCATGTGAGCTCTCCGGTGCGGGAAGGATACCTTCCACCCGTGCAAACTGCTCTGCGGCCGCGAATACGGAAGTCTGCTCCACCGCACGAGCCTCCATGTAGCCTTCATCGTACAGCTCTGATAAAATGGAGCTCAT
>JALELN010000005.1 GCA_022771765.1 Lachnospiraceae bacterium
GAAAGTGTCCACAAAAGAGGGAGTCAAGGTCGGCAGTTCAAAAAACGATGTAATTGATGCATACGGCAGGGCAACGGCGAAATTTGGCATGTATACTTATACAAAAGGAAAGTGCAAGCTGATGATTGAAATGGACAGCCACGATAAGGTCAGCAAAATCACCTATCTGGCGAAATAATTATTGAAAACATAGAGTGGAAGTAACCACCAAAATGCGCAATTCTATGAGGGAGAGAGTGATTCTCTACTTTGTAGATTGCGCATTTTCCTTTAAAGGGGTATATTCTTAGATAAGAGCTGCAGCTTTTTACAAAGGAGGAAGTTTTTATGTACGAGAATAAGATTGGATCTTTTATCCAACTGAGCAGAAAAGAAAAGGGGATGACGCAAAAGGATCTGGCGGACCGGATCGGAGTGAGTGATAAGACAATATCAAAATGGGAAAACGGTAACAGTGTTCCGGATACGGAGATTCTGACATCCTTATGCCAGTCTCTGGATATTTCTGTGAATGAGCTTCTCTCCGGTGAGAAATTACCGGTGGAAAATTATTCTGTAAAAGCGGAGGAAAATATGATGAATCTATTAAAAGAAAATGAAGTCAATCGGAAAAACTCTACGATCCAGTTGATCGTAGGTATTGTACTGGGTATTTTGACACTCATACTGCTGCTTGGCATTACGGGTGGCGAGGGCTTTCATGCGTTATTGTGGTTTATTGACCTGCCGTCATTACTTGGTATTATTTTAATCTGTGCAGCTGTCGTTCTGTGTTCAGGTGTAAGAGGGAAAAAAGAAATCTTAAATATCGTACAAAAAGCTGTGATTCCGGCCGGGGTATTTATGGCATTGACAGCGGGAGTTATGCTTTTAGTACGGCTCGATGATGTCGAATATATTGGACCGAATCTGGCAGTTGCGTTTTTGTCGCTGGCCTATGCGGTGCTGATCTATCTGATCCTGATTCCGGTCAACAAGCGGCTGGAGTGCTGACGGATAGCAAGAGGCAATTTTATAGACAAAATGATGAGACAGTCTGGAAACAGGCTGTCCTTTTTTACGGGTAGGATTCTTGTATTTTGTTTTTGGATGCATTATACTGAGTTCAATAAAGGATATTGAATAGCGAAAAGAAGGAAATCTCAGGAAGGACAAAAGATAGTTGAAAGATGATATTATAGAACAATTGGAACTTCGGGCCGGGCTTAAAAATGATATTTTGGAATTTCGGAGGCAGTATCCGGCGAAGGAGCAGGACAGAATTCCAAGGGCAGATCTGATCTATGATGGAAAAGATATCTGGGAGCAGGCGGTGACGGCTCTGCTGTGCGGAAAAAATGTTCTTTTGGTAGGTCAGAAAGCGACCGGAAAGAATCTTCTGGCAGAAAATCTTGCGGCGGCATTCGCAAGACCGCGGTGGGATATTTCTTTTCATGTAAATATGGATGCGGCTTCTCTGATCGGAACAGATACCTTTTGCGATGGAGCAGTATGCTTTCGGCCGGGACCGGTGTATGCCGCGGCAGAGCAGGGAGGGTTTGCAATTTTAGATGAGATCAATATGGCAAAGAGCGAAGCCGTGGCGGTGCTCCATGCAGCTCTGGATTTCCGAAGGAGTATGGATATACCGGGTTATGGGAAACTGGAACTTCATCCGGCAACACGTTTTATTGCCACGATGAATTACGGGTATTCGGGAACCAGAGAGTTAAATGAGGCGTTGGTTTCCCGGTTTGTGGTGATTGAAATGCCGCTCATTTCCGGGGAGAGTCTCATCAGGCTGCTTCAGATGCAGCATCCTTCCCTTAGAAAGAGCGCTGCGGAGGAACTGGCGGCTGTTTTTCTGGACCTTCGGAAGAAATGCGAGCATGCGGAGCTTTCTTCAAAAGCGTTGGATCTTAGAGGTTTACTGGACGCAGTGGCCTTAATGGAAAAAGGGATGCGTGTGGATACCGCACTTGATATGGGAATTACAAATAAGTCTTTTGATCCCTATGAAAAAGAACTGATCAGGGATACAATCCATGCCAGAATATCGAAAAAGTTAAGGCGTGAAGATCTGTTTTGCGGATTGGAATAGAGACAGGATGTTAAGAAACCGGAGTTTTGACAAAGATGGAAGAACAGGACAATAGAGAGGAAAAACGTGCGAATAATATGGTGTGGGCAGCTGCGGGGAATTATGATTGTGAACCCTTGTTTTTGGCATTTTCTCCGGATGGAACAGCGGATCTTTATCTGAATACAATCATTGGTATGAGCTATAAATGGTATGACGGAAAGAAGCTGGAGCAGTTTTTTCAGATGCTTGGCGGAAAAAATGAGGAGCTGTATGAGGGACTGCTCTGGATTGCTCTGGAAAATGCACTGTATCGGAAGGAAGAACAAAAGCGTTCTGCCCTGCGGGAACTGCGCAAAGAGTATGCTCATGCCTGTGTCAGGCGCTATCACAGGCAGAAAGACTATGCCAGGATTGACCGGCTGCGATATGGTCACTGCCGGGAGATTCTTGGTCTGGAGTCGGAGCTTGATAAAGAGGATGAACAACTTTTGCGGGCAATCGATTTCCCGGCGGAGTTGACAACGGAGCAGCTTTTGACCCGGATCAGGGCGATTTTTGAACAATATTTTTCGTATCGCCCTATACCGGTAAAAAGGCAGAATGGAGTCTACTTTCTTCAGAAGATCGTGGGAGTGTTTCATTCTGTGGGACAGATCGGAAGCGTTTATGTGAGGGTAAAGCAGCCGGATGATGTGGACATCAAACGGGAAGGTGCACCGGGGATGAGTGAGCGGACGAAGCTGTCTCTCTTTCATCTTTTTCTGAGAAAAGATGGTGCGCACGATGGTGAGTATGTGAAGGCATGCTTTGGGCAGAGTATGTTCTCTGACGGAGAAATGAAAGCGGTGGAACATAGACTGTGTACTGATAATCATAAGGATAGTCATCTACTGTTAACGAGAGGAATGCAGGCATCGTGTCCGGTGGCAGGAACAGTCGCAGAAGAGAATGTCGCATCAGGGGGACGTGCTACCGGATTTTCAGCCAGAGAACTTCGGGAGATCATGGATTTTCGAAAAGAATGCAAAAAACAGAAGGAGAAAAATCGCGCACATTTTGAGAAAAACCGTGATCTGTATCGGAATAGTATCCTGCGGCTTTCGGGAAAACTGCAGGTTATGCTGGAAACAGAGCAGGAGGAGGAACTTTCACTTGCAACGCACGGGTTGCTATGCTCACAGCGGGTGTGGAAGGTGATTTTTCAGAAGAACCCCCAGATTTTCCAAAGGAAAGAAGAAAAAGATACGACCGGTTTTTCTGTGGATATCATGATCGATGCGTCTTCTTCACGAAAAAATAGTCAGGAATTTCTGGCGGCACAGGGCTATGTTCTGGAAAAAAGTCTGGAGTGTTGCAGGATCCCGGTTCAGATGTATTCCTATTGCAGTGTCCGTGGCTACACGATTTTGCGTATGTTTCGTTCTTATGGAGAAAAGGGGCAGGATCAGGAGATTTTTCAATATATAGCTGCAGGAAATAACAGGGATGGTCTGGCTCTGCGCGGGGCAGGATATCTGATGGAGCAGAGTCTGAAGGAGAAGCGTCTGCTTCTGGTGTTGACGGATGCCAGCCCTCAGGATGACCAGGATCTGAGCGAAGGGGCATTTTATAAAAACAGGGAATATACAGATGAGGCAGCGGTGGCAGATGCGGCTGCAGAAGTGCGTGCTTTACAAAAAAAGGGAATCACGGTCATCGGAATCGTTACAGGCAGTGAACGAAGTGCAGAGGCAGCCACAAAGATGTTTGGCAGGAACTTTGTAAAAATACGAAATATCAGCGAATTTGCGGACACAGTTGGCCGGGTTTTGCAGGAGCAGCTCCGGATGTCGTGATTGGACGGGGGTGATCATCTGTTGGATAAAAATTTGTCATAGATGTCTGCTTGCCGGAAAGCTATGATCGTACTAAAAAGCAAGTCCGACATTTTTTGAGCGCACACATGGGTTGCCGCTCATGGACTATGAAGGGAATTATTATCGAAACCCGGAGAATAAGGATTTGAATGTCAATGTATATATGAGTGTCGGCGGAGAAGAGGAAGAGCCATATTTCTTGCGACCGATTCGAAAGTTTGTAAAACGTCTTTCTGAGAGAGATTATGAGGGACTGAATCTGATATACAAAGAATATGAAGGCATGGGACACTATGATGTATGGGTACCGACGCTGCTGGATGGACTGACAGAGTTTTTGAAATAAGCTTCATTTAGGCAATCACCTAATAAACTTACTTTATAAAATGGGGGATGTACAATGAAAACACAAGTGGTAAAGATTGAACTGCTGACAGAAAAAAATTTTACGGTTTCTTCTTTGGACAAGTATGAAAGAAGACAAAAAGTAAAAAAGGTGTATCGAAGGCAGAATGGCGAATATGTTCTGGTAGAACAGCCTTATATTGAGGATTGGGATTTGGAGCACAGACGTCAAATCAGAAGAGACCATTGCATTTTACAGAGCGATGGGAGCAGAAATTACAGATGATCCAATCAAAGAATTGGCAGAAGCGGAACCCTATGATCTGCAAATGACATTGCAGTTGGGCACGGGACTCACGCACTCATTGGGGGAAGCGGAGAACATATAAATTTTGTCAGTGAGAGTACAATGAGATGGACAAAACGAACATACTTGACAGAAAGTTATAAAAGGCTATAAAATAAATAAAAAGTTATAAAAGGTTATAAAAGAAACCGGAAGTTATAAAAACTTATATAATGGGAGGCACCGAATGAATAATCCGTTTACACTATCATTTGGAAAGAAGCCGGTACAGTTTATTTCACGAATCACGCAGACAAATGAGATTGTCGAAAATTTCAAGGCAGACGTACCCTCAAATCAGATCTATATGCTGACCGGTGTCAGGGGATCCGGTAAAACGGTACTGATGACGACAATTGCAAACATGTTACGTGAGGAAGAGAACTGGATTGTGCTGGAACTGAACCCGGAGCGTGATCTGTTGCAGAGTCTGGCTGCAAAGCTGTACAGCATTCCACAAATGCATCACATATTCGTGAAGTCAAAACTGGATGTTTCGGCGTTGGGGATAGGGGTGTCTATTGAGGATGCTGTTCCGGTAGCGGATATTGAGAGCGCATTGGATCTTATGCTGGACGAACTGCAAAAGGCAAAAAAAAGATTGTTGATTACGGTTGACGAGGTTACAAACAGTGCATATATCAAAATATTCGCAAGTGCATTTCAGATTTTTTTACGGCGTGATTATCCGGTGTTTTTGTTAATGACGGGACTTTATGAAAATCTTTATGATCTGCAGAATGACAAAGCGCTTACTTTTTTATATCGGGCACCGAAAATGTTGCTGGAACCATTAAATTTTACTGCAGTGAAAAAGCAATATATGGATATTTTTGCGTTGGATGGGCAACAGGCAGAGCAGATGGCATGGTTGACCAAAGGGTATCCGTTTGCGTTTCAGGTACTTGGATATCTTTATTGGGAAAATCGTGAGAAAAAGTCTCTCGAGGATATTTTGCCTGAGTATGATCAATATCTTGAGGAATATGTATATAGTAAGATCTGGTCAGAAATGTCTGAACTGGACAAAAAGATTGTCTTTGAAATGGCTGTGAGCGGTGAGACAAAAATAAAAAGTATCAGGGAGCGCCTGAATATGAAATCGGAGCAGTTTTCTGTTTATCGGGACCGCTTAAAGCGAAAGGGCGTTGTATGTAGTGAACAGTACGGATATTTGGCACTGGCGCTGCCTCGTTTTGATGAATTTGTAAAGACATATTACATTTAACGCTACGGAGGAAATGATGGATTAGGACAGGCATATCTGGCTGAAGTAACCGGTTTTAGCACAAGTTTTATCTCTGATCTGGAAAACGGAAAGCCTACGGCTGAGCTTGAGAAGGCATTGTTTTTGGCAAATCTTTTGGGACTGGATGTAGAAATATGTTTGGATGATGCTGCGGAAGAGTTGTTCCAAATGGGATATGAAGATGTGTTTTCAGTGAGTGATTCCATAAAAGAGCAGATTTATAAAAGTGAGTGTATGGATGCGTAGGAGTAGGCAAGGATGAAACAGTGCAGAAAGATATATGAATTAAACTTGGTTTGCGAGCCAGAGTTTTTGGCGGTGTGTAATCTGCTGGGGGAAGGGCAGACGGATAAAAAACAGATCAAAGCCATCTATGATGCAGAACTCGTTTGTTTGCGCAGGTTGGTGAAGCCGGTGGCACTGTGGGGGCAATGTGATACCGGGTCATTCCTTGCAGTGTTGCTCTCTCTTGGACGAGCAGGAGAGCAGTATGTGCGGGAACTGATTGCGCAGGGAGAACATCTGCGTGCGTTGGTAGCAGACGCGATGTTGAGCGCGTGGATCTTTGCGATGGATGCAAAGGTGCAGGATGAGGTCAGAGTGTATTGTGACAGACTGAGTATGGGTGTTGCGAAGCGTCGGGAGGCACCGAATGATCTTTCACCCGAAATGCAGGGGATCATTTGTGAAGCACTGGATGCGGAGCGGCTGGCGGGTGTCAGTGTGACGGAAGCTCACATGTTGGTGCCGGAAAAATCCATGTGCTATGTGCTGGAGCTCACCGGTGACTGCGAGCGGTTTGCGGCGGGACATGATTGTGAAACATGTGAAAAAAAGGATTGTGGGATGCGAAAAAATAACATGATCAAAATTCTTGTGGAGGATCAGGGAAAAAAATATGACTGTGAGGCAGGAAGTGTTCTGATCGACACGCTGCGGGAACACGGCGTGCGCATTGACGCGCCCTGTGGCGGTAGCGGGCGATGTGGCAAATGCCGTGTGCGCGTGGTGAATGGGGAACTGCCTGTGACGGCAGAAGACCGGGCATTTTTGTCTGAGCGGGAGATCGCAACCGGTGTGCGTCTGGCATGTACGGCGCGACCGATGTCAGACTTGCGCATCCGGGTACTGGCGAAAACCGGAAAGAAGATGGCTGCGGTGGCGGATGTGAGTGAGAGCAGGAAAAAGGTAATTTGGGGTGGGTCTGTTTTTCCGGAGGAAACAATAGAACCGTCAGATGGTGAAAGCACAGGCACAGACAATATAGAACCGGAGAAAGCACCGACTGCGACAGACAAAAACGGCTATGGTATCGCCGTCGATATCGGTACGACGACATTGGCAGCATGTCTCTACGGCTGGTCGGACGGTACGGTTTGTGAGACAGTGACAGCGGTCAATTCCGGGCGCGATTTCGGTGCGGATGTGCTTAGCCGTATGGAGGCTTCAAATAACGGAAAACGTGCACGGCTGCAGGAACTATTGCAGGAGGATGTGTGCGGGTTGCTGGCAGAATTATTGTGTCAGGCGGGAGTGCAGGCTGCGGATGTGAAAAAGCTTGTGATCGCAGCCAATATGACAATGGTACATCTGCTGATGGGCTATTCCTGTGAGACCCTTGGACGGGCACCCTTTGGTCCGGCAAATAAACGGATGATCGGCGCGGATGCAATGCGCGTTCTGGGAGATGGCAGTCTGCGCTGTCCGGTAGTCATTCTGCCGGCAGTGTCAGCCTTTGTAGGCGGTGATATCGTATCGGGAATGCTGGCACTTGGAATGGATAAAGGCAAGGATACGGTGCTGCTTCTCGATGTGGGAACAAACGGTGAAATGGCGCTGCGTCATAAGGGACAGATCTATGTGACAAGCACCGCGGCAGGACCGGCTTTTGAGGGCGGTGGTATCAGCTACGGATGTGCCAGTGTGCCGGGGGCGATCTGCGGCGTGAAGCTGGTTGATGATCAAGTGGAGCAGAGTAGCAGACCGGCAGAGAGACGAATTGGCGCTTCAAATTGTGAAACCGATCAAGAACAGGATTTGATGTTGCGCACGATCGGAGACGCTTCTCCGGTGGGTATCTGCGGAAGCGGTGTGCTGGAACTGGTCAGTGAACTGCGTCGCGTGGGGCTGATAGACGAGACAGGGTTGTTTGCGGAGCAATACCGCGAGAGCGGTTTTCCTCTTGGGAAAACCGCATCGGGAGAACCGATCGTCTTTACGCAGGGAGATGTGCGGGCGCTCCAGCTGGCAAAGGGGGCAATCCGTGCGGGAATCGAGGCGCTGCTTGCAGCGGCTGATGTGCACGTGGAAGAAGTATCGCAGATCTATCTCGCGGGAGGCTTTGGCGTGCGCATGGATGAACATGCAGCGATCCATATCGGACTTTTGCCGGAGGCATTCCGGGGACGGATTCGTCCGGTTGGAAACAGCAGCCTTTCCGGTGCGGTTTTCGCAGGCAGATGCGCACAGCTTGAGTCAGTCTGCGAGGAATTGCTGGTGCAGTGCAGACAGGTGGTGCTTGCGGAGCAACCGGAGTTCGAGGAAAACTATTTGAGATATATGAACTTTTAGCACAGGAGGCATACATGAGCACGATACTACCGAAAAATGAACAGGGACTTCGCTTCGGCTATACCACCGGCAGCTGTGCCACAGCGGCAGCAGCGGCCGCTGCGCAGATGCTTCTCTGTGGGGAAGAGGTATCATTGGTAGCCTTTACGACACCGAAGGGCATGGAACTGCAGCTGGATATCCAGCATATCACAAGAAATGGGCAGACGGTACGATGCGGGGTCAAAAAAGATGCCGGGGACGATCCGGATATTACGGACGGTATCTACATTTATGCAGTTGCAGAACTTTCTGATGAGCCGGGTGTGCAGATTGAAGGCGGCATTGGCGTGGGACGTGTGACACGGCCGGGGCTGGATCAGCCGGTGGGAGCCGCCGCTATCAATCATGTGCCCCGGGAGATGATCACGCGGGAAGTGTCTCGGGTGATGGAGCGTGCTCGTCATGACGGTGGTATTCGTATCACGATTGAGATTCCCGAAGGAGTGGCGCTGGCGGCAAAGACCTTTAATCCGAGACTTGGTATTGAGGGTGGCATTTCAGTGCTCGGCACCAGCGGGATCGTGGAGCCAATGAGCGAGGAAGCGCTGAAGGCGACGATTCGAGCAGAACTGTCTGTGCGTCGCGCAGAAGGACATCAGGATGTGGTTTTAGTACCGGGTAATTACGGATTGGACTTTTTGAAAGAGAGAGCCATGCACCGGAATAATCTACAAAATGGGCTGGCGCAGGCAGCATATAAAATAGATGCAGATGCGGCGGTGAAATGTTCCAATTTTATCGGGGACGCGATCGACATGGCAGTAGCGCTCGACTTTACGGAAGTATTGCTGGTGGGGCATATCGGAAAACTCATCAAGCTCTCCGGCGGCATTTTTAACACCCATTCCAGACAGGCCGACGCACGCATTGATCTGTTTGTGTCTGCCGGTGTGCGCGCGGATGTTCCGCAGGAAGTTTTGAAATTGCTGTTTGATGCAGTTACAACGGAGGATGCACTGCGGATTTTAGACGAGCATCATATGTTGCGTCCGGTCATGGATACGGTGAAAAAGCGTGTCAATTATTATCTGCGGCAGCGTGCAGGCGACAGGCTGCAGATTCGGGCAATTTTGTTCTCGAATGTTTATGGGGAGCTGTGAAAAAATGGAATTCAAAAGAACTGACGGTACAAATAAAGATTTTATTGAAAATTGCAGACTGCTGGATCTGGATCTTGACCGGCGTGTCGGAAGAGAGATCCAGCGGGAGAAATATAACGCGTATAACCAGCTGGATCGCATTCATGAAGCAATCGTTGTCTACGAGGGCGACACACCGGTTGGCGGTGGTGCCATCAGGAAATACAGCGAGACGGATGTGGAACTAAAGCGGATCTTTGTGCAGCCGGAGTATCAGGGTCAGGGGGTCGGAAGGCAGCTGGTTTCCAGGCTCATAGACTGGGCAAAGGAATTGGGATACGAGCGGATGATCCTTGAAACCGGAGAACTGCTGAAAGAATCCTGCGCATTGTATCAAAAGCTGGGGTTTGAAGTGATCCCGAATTATGGACCTTATGTAAATATGCCGGAATCGCTGTGCATGGCAAAGAAACTATAAAAATGAAGAACGAAGGAGTAATCATGAGTCTGAGGCAGGATGCAGAGTATATTATTCATGAATCCATTCAAAAAGTATTGCCGGATGAGGCAGTACGGCAGGCGTTGAACGACAAAAAATTTAACATAGGTGATCTCTATGTCGTAGCAGCCGGAAAAGCAGCCTGGGAAATGGCAAATACAGCAGCTTCAGTGTTGCAGGATGCGATCACAGCCGGAGTGGTGTGCACGAAATATAGTCATGTAAAAGGTGAGATCCCGGGAATGATTTGCTTTGAGGGAGGACATCCCGTTCCGGACTCTAATTCCTTCAGAGGGACGCAGGCGGCATTGGATCTGGTATCCGGGCTGAAAAAAGAAGATACGGTGTTGTTTTTGCTTTCCGGCGGCGGTTCTGCGCTTTTTGAAAAGCCATTGATCGCGGAAGAGGAACTGGCGGATATCACCGGACAGCTTTTGGCCTGTGGTGCTGATATCAGGGAAATGAATACGATTCGCAAGCGTCTTTCTGCCGTGAAGGGCGGAAGATTTGCCAAGCTGTGTGAGCCGGCGCATGTATACAGCATTGTGCTGAGTGATGTGTTGGGTGACCCATTGGATATGATCGCTTCCGGTCCGGCTTATCCGGATAGCAGCACTTGTGCGGATGCCGTGCGGATCGCGAAAAAATACCGGTTGAAGCTGAGTGATGATGCGAGAGCCTTATTGAGGAATGAAACACCGAAATATTTATCCAATGTAGAAACGGTCATCACCGGAAGTGTAAAAGATCTTTGTGAGGCTGCCCAAAAGGCCTGTGAAGCGTTGGGTTACAAGAGCATATTGCTGACAGAACAGCTGGATTGTCAGGCGAGGGAGGCCGGAGCTTTTCTCGGTGCGATCGCGAAGTCTCATCAGGAGAGTAAAGAAAGCCTTGCTTTTATTGCGGGCGGAGAAACCGTTGTAAGGCTGACAGGAAGAGGAAAAGGCGGGCGCAATCAGGAACTTGCCCTGGCTGCGGCAGAAAAAATAGCAGGCTTCAAAGATACGGCTGTTTTTAGTGTAGGAAGCGACGGAACCGATGGACCAACAGATGCCGCAGGCGGCTACTGTGACGGTGAGACAAAGGATGTGCTCGCCCGGGAAGGGATCAGTATTTTTGATACATTAGAGGAAAATGATGCCTATCACGCACTGGAAAGATCCGGAGGATTGATCATCACAGGAGCGACCGGTACAAATGTAAATGATGTCGCTGTGCTGCTGATCAAGAGGTAAAGGTGTGCTATAATGTGTTATTGAATCACAGAGAAAGATGAGGAAGATCAATGAATGCAACATTTTACGGCGTAGGTGTGGGACCGGGAGACCCGGAGCTGCTCACCTTGAAGGCTGTCCGGATCATAGAGGAATGTGATGTGCTGGCGGTGCCCGGAAAGACGAAGGAGGAATCGGTCGCCTATGGCATAGCGCTGGCAGCCGTTCCGGGGATCGTGCAAAAGGAGACGATCTGCATCCATATGCCCATGACAAAGGACGAAAAAAAGCTGAAGGAAAGTCATGAAAAGGGCGCGGAACAGATCATTCGTCTGTTGGAACAGGGCAGATCTGTCGCATTTTTGACGCTCGGTGATCCGACGATCTATTCCACCTATTTATATCTGCAAAAACTCGTACAGGAAGCAGGCTATAAGACGGTGATCATCAGCGGGGTTGCATCATTTTTAGCAGCGGGAGCGGCGTTAAATACCGGATTGGTGGAGAAGGAGCAGCAGCTTCATGTGATTCCGTCTTCCTATGAAATCGAGGGCGCGTTAAAGCTCTCCGGCACAAAGGTGCTCATGAAGGCAGGAAAGAAAATGCCGCTTGTGAAGGGAGCGGTCGCCCGCATGGATGCCGATGTTTATATGGTGGAAAATTGCGGGATGACCGGTGAGCGCATCTGCCGGTGTGCGGACGAGATCCCGGAGGATGCGGGCTACTATTCACTAGTTATTGTGAAAGATCATTGTGAATCCGAGTAGTCAAAGATTAAGAGATATCTATTCCGGACAGATCGGAACAAAAAAATATAAGTCAGGAGACAGACAATGGTACATTTTGTGGGCGCGGGCAGCGGAGCACCGGATCTGATCACGCTGCGCGGAAAGCGGTTTTTGGAGGAAGCGGATGTGATCATCTATGCAGGATCACTGGTGAATCCGCAACTGTTGGAATATAAAAAAGAAACTGCCGAGGTATACAACAGCGCGAAGATGACGCTGGAGGAAGTGCTGGCAGTTATGGAACAGACAGAAAAAGAGGGAAAGACGACAGTGAGGCTGCACACGGGAGATCCCTGTTTGTACGGTGCGATCCGGGAGCAGATGGACGCGCTGGATGAGAGGGGGATCGCTTATGATGATACGCCGGGTGTCAGTTCCTTTCAGGCGGCAGCAGCGGCGCTGAATCTGGAGTATACGCTTCCGGATGTCTCACAGAGCGTGATCATCACTCGCATGGAAGGACGCACCCCGGTGCCGTCAAAGGAGAGTATTGAATCTTTTGCGGCTCATGGGGCAACGATGGTCATATTTTTAAGCACAGGCATGCTGGAAGAACTGTCTGCGCGGCTGGTCGCAGGCGGCTATGAAAAGACGACTCCCGCGGCGATCGTCTATAAAGCGTCGTGGGCGGATGAGCAAAAATATGTGTGTACGGTGGAGACACTGGCGCGGACAGCAAAAGAACACGGCATCACAAAAACGGCGCTGATCATTGTCGGCGATGTGGTCTCACAGAGTAGCTATTCGCGCTCGAAGCTGTATGATCCCACATTTACGACGGAATTTCGGGAGGGAATCATTTGAACAATATAACTATGCCAGGGAGATTGGAGCGTAACGATGAAGTTATGGAACCGTTACGAAAGAAGCTATATATTGTAGGTATTGGTCCGGGCAAAAAAGAGGGCATGACCTTTGAGGCGGCGGAGGCACTCAGCCGCAGTGACTGCATCGTTGGCTATCATGTGTACACAGAGCTGGTGCAGGCAGATTTCCCAGAAAAAGAATATTATACGACACCGATGACAAAAGAAGTGGATCGCTGCCGGGAAGCACTGGCGCTGGCAGATACGGGAAAAACGGTTTCACTGATCTGTAGCGGAGATGCCGGTGTTTACGGTATGAGCGGGCTGGTATGGCAGCTGCACGGGGAATATCCGGATGTGGACATTCAGGTTGTTGCCGGAGTAACGGCGGCACTGGCGGGGGCAGCCGTGCTGGGCGCGCCGCTCATCCATGATTTTGCGCTCATCAGCCTTAGCGACCTTCTGACCCCCTGGGAGAAGATCGAGAAACGCCTGCGTTTGGCAGCAGAGGCAGATTTTGTGATCGTGCTCTATAATCCATCCAGCAAAAAACGTCAGGATTACCTGCAAAAAGCATGTGACCTGATCCTGTGTCATCAGTCACCGGAAACGGTATGTGGTCTGGTGGAGAACATCGGACGCGAGGGCGAGACTGCAAAGGTGTTGGATTTGTCACAGCTTCGGGAAGAAAGCGTCAATATGTTTACGACGGTGTTTATCGGCAATTCCCAGACGCGCGTGATTGACGGAAAAATGGTGACTCCGAGAGGGTATACATTATGATCTATAAAAAGAAAATAGTAGTTTTTGCAGGAACAACAGAGGGGCGTCTGCTGGCAGAGCGCTTAGCGGCCTCCGGTGTGGAGGTCATAGCCTGTGTGGCGACGGAATACGGTGAAAAACTGATGCCGGAACAGTCCTGTCTGCAGGTGCACAGCGGACGGATGGACGCGGAGGAAATGGCAGATTTCTTGCAGCGGAAAATGCCGCACCTCGTTGTGGACGCGACACATCCCTATGCGCAGGTCGTTTCTGAAACCGTGAAAAAGGTATGTGAGGAATTACATATGGAATATGTGCGTCTTCTGCGCCCGGCAGGCGCGGCGCTTCCTGAGGATGCGCGGATCCATATCGTTGAGGATGCAAAGGCGGCAGCACGGCTGGCGGAGCAAATGTCAGGGAACATCTTTCTGACGACAGGGAGTAAAGAATTGGCAGTGTTTGTCGAAACGATCACTGATTTTTCGAGGCTGTATGCGCGGGTGCTGTCTACGGA
>JALELN010000031.1 GCA_022771765.1 Lachnospiraceae bacterium
ACGGAGCCTGACGACGGCAGGGCAACGAGTAGCCGGATACGCTTCTCTCTTTTTATAATACGTTTATCTTTCTTCGCGGAAGTACGGCAGCCCAAGACTTGCAGGCGGCTGATTCTCCCGCTTGTTGCGCATGCTGGTCACCACCAGCACCACCAGTGTCACCACATAGGGGATCATTTTATACAGCTCCTGATACTCCATGTGATCCATACCGGACGGACTATAGAGATACAGGATGTAGAGTCCGCCAAACAGGAAAGACGCCAGAACACCGATATTCGGACGCCAGATCGTAAAGATCACCAGCGCGATCGCAAGCCATCCACGGTCGCCAAAGGCATTGTTCGACCACACGCCGCAGGCGTAATCCATCACGTAATACAATCCGCCGAGACCGGCGATCATACATCCCACACAGGTTGCGACGTATTTATATCTGGATACATTGATTCCGGCAGCATCGGCCGTGTTCGGATTCTCTCCCACAGCGCGCAAATGCAATCCCTTTCTTGTCTTGTTTAAAAACCAGGATGCCGCCAACGCAATTGCCACACCCAGATATGCCAAAAATCCGTAGGATAAAAACAGCTTTCCGAACCATCCGAGCTTTCCCGAAAAGGGCAGAGCCTTGCTGAAATAGCTGCTGGTCGCGCTGAGTGCGATAGAAGGCACATCACTGTCCACCAGCTTGATCAGGGAGCCACCGAAAAAGTTTCCAAAGCCTACACCGAAGGTCGTCATGGCAAGACCGGTCACGTTCTGGTTCGCCCGCAGCGTTACCGTCAAAAAGCAGTATAAGAGCCCCATCAAAAGGGAACCCAGCAGGCAGCAGAACATCGGTATTGCAATCGCCAGAAACGGATTCATCGCAGATGTCGAATTCTCATACACAAAGGAACCGATGACACCGCTGATCGCACCTACATACATCACGCCCGGGATTCCCAGATTCAGATTACCGGATTTTTCCGTGATGATTTCTCCGGTACAGCCGTATAGCAGGGGGATGCCCTGTACAATTGCTCTGGGAATAAAAGCAAGTAAAAAGCTCCACATGATTATGCCACCTCCTCTTCTTTTTTCTCTGTCTTTTTACAATACTGCAGCTGATAAGTAATAAAGAATTCACAGCCGATAATAAAAAACAGGATAATTCCTGTCAGAATATCCGAGTAGGAATGATTCAGTCCGAAATTCGTTGAAATCTCACCCGCTCCCCGCTCCATAAAGACGATCAGCATACTGGAGAGGATCATTGTAAAGGGATTAAATTTGGACATCCATGATACCAGCACAGCGGTAAAGCCCTCGCCGCCTGCGATCGTTGTCGTGATCGTGTGATTGATTCCTCCAACCAGCAGCAAACCTGCCAGTCCACAGATCGCTCCGGACAGCATCATCGTACGGATAATGACCTTCTGTACCTTAATACCGACGTAACGCGCTGTATTTTCACTCTCACCAACTACGGAGATCTCGTAACCGTGCTTGGTATAAATCAGATAAACAGCCATAAACAATGTAATGATGACTGCTACCACAATGGTCAGCAGATATTTAGAGCCGAACAGCTGCGGCAGCCAACCGGTATTGGAATTCTGATTGATAATACCGATTTTTCCGGAGCCCTTGGGTACTTCCTCCAGAATAATGAAAAAGGCAACAAGCTGGGTTGCTATATAATTCATCATCAGTGTGGAGAGTGTCTCGTTTGTGTTCCACTTTGCTTTAAACAACGCAGGGATCAGTCCCCAGATCATACCGGCCGTAACACTCGCAAGAATCATGCAGATGATCATCACTGCATTTGACACCTTTCCATCCAGCCAGATCATACAGACTGCCGTGGCAAGACCGCCGATCAATACCTGTCCCTCACCACCGATATTCCAGAATTTCATCTTGAATGCCGGTGTCAGTGCCAGCGCAATCATCAACAAAATAGATGTATTCTGCAGCGTAATCCAGGTCTTTCTCGTGCTGCCAAAGGCACCGGCAAACATGGACTCATATACCTTGATCGGGTTAATACCGGTTGTGATCGTTGTAATAACTCCGCAGACAACCAGCGCCATTAAAATGGCAGTGATACGGATGCCCAGAGCTTTGTACCAGATCAACGCGTCCCTTTTCACGATATGAAAACGAGGATCCCGCTTCTTATCATTTTTCTTTATATTCCTGTTCTCAGTCATGATTCTCCTTGCCTCCTACTCTGGTCATAAGCATACCGACCTCGTTTTTATCTGTCTTTCTGGCATCCACGATTCCACTGACCTCTCCGCCGCAAAGCACCATAATCCGGTCACACAGTTCCACCATCACATCCAGATCTTCACCAACGAAAATGACTGCCACACCTTTTTTCTTCTGTTCATTCAAAAGCTCGTAAATTGTGTAGGAGGAGTTAATATCTAATCCACGCACTGCATATGCCGTCAGGAGAACCGTCGGAGCGGATGCGATCTCACGTCCGACAAGCACCTTCTGCACATTTCCGCCGGAAAGTCTGCGAACGGGAGTTGTAAGACCGGGCGTCACCACATCCAAATGATCCACCACTTGCTCTGCCAGCTCCTTGGGGGATTTTCGGTTTGTAAAAGGGGAATGTCCATGCCGGAAGGAACGCAGCATCATATTATCGGTCAGATCCATATTTCCGACCAGTCCCATACCCAGACGATCCTCCGGGACAAAGGAAAGGGAGACACCCATATCCGCAATTTCCAGCGGATCCTTGCCGATCAGCATCTCTTTTTCTCCGTTATCCTGCACATACGCGATCGTTCCGCTCTCCGTTACCTGAAGACCTGCAATCGCCTCCAAAAGCTCCTTCTGACCACAGCCGGAAATACCGGCGATTCCGAGAATCTCACCACTGTTTGCCGTAAAGGACACATCGTTGAGCTTCAGGAAGCCCTCCTCATCACGCACGGTAAGTCCCTTCACCTCAATACGCGGCTTTGGATCCACCGGATCCGGTCTGTCAATATTTAACGTCACCGCATGACCAACCATCATGTTGGTCATTTCCGTGACATTGGTATCCTTTGTCGCCATATCACCAATGTATTTACCATCCCGAAGCACTGCCACACGATCAGACAGAGACTCTACTTCGTGCATCTTATGGGTAATGATGACAATCGCTTTTCCGTCATCTCGCATTTTCCGGAGCACGGCAAACAGCTTTTCGGACTCCTGAGGTGTCAGCACGGCAGTGGGCTCGTCCAGGATCAAAATATCAGCGCCGCGGTACAATACCTTTACAATCTCCACGGTCTGTTTCTGTGACACGGACATATCGTAAATCTTCTGCTTCGGATTCACCTCAAATCCGTATTTGTCACAGATTTCCTCGATTTTTTTTGAAGCTTCCTTGATATTCAACTTCCCTTCCAGACCTAAAATAATATTTTCTGTCGCAGATAAAACATCGATCAGCTTAAAATGCTGATGCACCATACCGATGCCCAGCTTCAGAGCATCCTTTGGCGAACGGATGACCTCTTCCTTTCCGTTGATAAAAATCTGTCCTTCATCCGGAAAGTAAATGCCGGACAGCATGTTTAAAAGAGTCGTCTTTCCGCTTCCGTTCTCTCCCAATAATGCGAGAATCTCTCCCTTGTAAATGTCAAGGCTGATCTTATCATTCGCGATTACGGAGCCGAAGGTTTTCGTAACATTTTTCATTGAAACTGCAGCTGTTTTTTTCTCCATGTTTATCCCCTTTCGCTTTACTTGGCTGTTTCCGCCCCTTTTCCACAGAATCGCGCCCATTTCTGGAAAAAACGCGATTCAATAGAAAAAGGGCGGCGCGCTGAAAATTCGTCGCGCCGTCCCATAAACTGACTTTTTTCATTAGAAAGCGGTATCCAGCAATGTGATTCCGTCGATCTGTACATCAAAGTAAGGTGCAGAACGGAACTCCGCTCCTGACTCATGGAAGTATCCGTCACTTACAACCTCGTGATCCGGTGTATAGTCTGCATCTGTATCAACATCTGCTTCATAGCTTTCTAACGCAGCACCATCTTTTGTGAAGGTAGAAATATCAAACACGTGTACCTTTCCCGCGATCAGGTCTGCCTTCGCAGCATCAATGGCTTCCTGTGTTCCCTCTGCCACTGCGCTTCCCAGCTCGGTCAGTTCTACAGAGCCGGTCTCTAAGTTACCGCACCAGTCGGTATCGATTGCCTTGCCATCAGCTACACAGCCCATTGCATACTCAAAGTACGGCTCCCAGTTGATCTTGGAAGATACAAGGAATGTGTTCGGACATGCGCTTGCGGTGCTTCCATTATAAGAAACATTCGGCACACCCTTTGTCTCACATGCAGTAGGTGCTCCCATGGAATCCGCATGCTGGCTGATCAATACACAGCCATTATCGATCAACTTGTTTGCAGCTTCCTTCTCGGCAGTCTCATCATACCAAGATCCCGTAAAGGTTACTTCCATTGTCACACTCGGACATACGGAACGCGCGCCTAAGAAGAATGAGGTGTAACCGGAGATAACCTCAGCGTAGGTAAATGCGCCGACATATCCCATCTTTGCCTGATCCTCTGTAATATCGCCCTTCTCGATCATCTCGTTTAACTTCATACCTGCAACAATACCTGCAAGATAACGTCCGTCATAGATGGATGCGAATGCATTGTGGAAGTTGTCCAACTGCTCAGTATGCGCCTTGGTTCCGGTTGCATGACAAAACTGAACTTCCGGATACTCTTTTGCTGCCTCGATCATATAATCCTCATGTCCGAAGCTGTCTGCAAAAATGAAGTTGCAACCTGCGTCTGCCAGCTCACATGCTGCATCGTAACATTCCTGGCCCTCGGGAATATTGGTCTTTACCACATACTCCACACCCATTTTCTCACAAGCCTCTTTTGCTCCATTTAAGAAGTTCAGGTCGTAAGTGGAGTTCTCATCGTGAAGAAAGATAAATCCGGCCTTTACGCTGGAAGCCGCTGCACTTTCATCACCTGCTGCACTCTCGTCGCTATCTGCGGCATTTTCTGTGTCATTGCCTGCCGGTGCCTGCTCAGATGAGCTGCCGCAACCAGCCAGCGTACCAACAGTCAGCGCTACGACTGCCAGTAAACTGATAAGTTTCTTTTTCATTGTATTTCCTCCTAACAATAGTGTTTTATGAACACTTGACAGTATAAGCACCCCACTCTCGAATTGTCAAGAGTGGGGTGAAAAAAAAGGGAAAATAAGGAATGTTATACTCCCTCGTCAAATTCGTAATCCTTGCCCGGCAGAATCGCGTTCAGAATAATACCGACCAGAGCACCGGCTGCAATACCGGAAAGACTGATCTTAACCTGTCCAATAACAAAAGAAATATCACCGGAAGCATTATAGTATTTGACACCGATGGCCAGAACGAGAATCAATGCCGCGATAATCACGTTTCTGGACTTTGAGAAATCCACACGACTCTCCACCACATTTCTGACACCGACTGCAGAGATCATTCCGTAAAGCACCAAAGAAATACCACCAATCGTTGCTGCCGGCATCGCGCTGATCACTGCGGCAAACTTCGGACAGAAAGAAAACAGAATTGCAAACCCTGCCGCCAGCTCAATCACAAAGGGATCATACACTTTAGAAAGTGACAGCACACCGGTATTTTCACCGTACGTGGTATTGGCAGGTGCACCGAATAAGGAGGCGAGGATCGTTGCCGCTCCATCTCCAACCAGCGTGCGGTGAAGGCCGGGATCCTTAAAATAGTTACGTCCGGTCGTAGATGAAATCGCAGAGATATCACCAATGTGTTCCACAATCGTTGCCAGCGCAATCGGCATGATTGTTACGATGGACGTAATAAAGAAGGAAGGATTAAAATCTGCTCCAAATACTGAAAATACGGTATTCTCATATTTGACCGGCAAACCGATCCACGCAGCATCCCTGATACCTGAGAAATCAACATTTCCGGTGATGGCTGCCAGCAAATAAGATACAACAACCGCAATCAGGATCGGAATAATCTTTACCATTCCTTTTCCATAAATATTACAGATCACAACCACCAGAATCGTAACGAGCGCCAGCCACCAGTTTGTAGAACAGTTCGTAACTGCTGACGCGGAAAGTGTAAGACCGATTGCAATAATGATGGGTCCCGTCACAACCGGCGGAAAACATTTCATTACCTTTGCGATACCAAATGCCTTGATAAACGCGGCCAGTACAAAATATAACAGACCCGCGAAACATACACCGATACAGGCATATGGAAGGAGCTCAGTATTCTCAAGCGTATTACCTGCCGCATCCGTAATTCCTTCCATGCATTTTACAGCTGCATAGCCGCTTAAGAACGCGAAGGAAGAACCTAAGAACGCAGGAACCTTTCGCTTTGTAACCAAGTGGAACAGCAGCGTTCCCAGACCTGCGAATAACAGCGTTGTCGCCACATCAAGCCCTGTCAGTATCGGCACAAGCACCGTTGCGCCAAACATCGCGAACATGTGCTGCAAACCTAATAGCAACGTTTTTGGCACGCCCATTCCCTTGACACTGTAAATGCCATCTTTTGTTTCATTACTCATGATTAGCCTCCTTTTGATTGATACCATTTAAATTCTCACATTCCGCTCTATTATATATTGATTTTCAGAGCAGCACAAGAAAAACGAAAAAATTTTATGGACAAGGAGGCTGGACGTATTTCACATGTCATGAAAGAAGTCTGGCGCATTTATGTATATTCGCAGCGCTTTTGGCATACGCTGTCGGTATGAGAAATAGGAAAACATTGAAACGTAATTGCATTATTGGCACTTTATTTGTCATCATCACCGGCACTCTCGCACATTTCGTCTACGACTGGTCCGGTCAAAATTATATCGCAGGATTATTCTTTCCGGTCAGCGAATCCACCTGGGAGCACATGAAACTGTGCTTTTTTCCCATGCTCCTCTATTCACTGTATATGAATCGAACGCTTAAGGACACGCAGCCCGGTATCAGCTGCGCGCTGCCCGCCGGCATACTGACCGGTACATTTGCGATCCCTATACTATTTTATGCCTACACCGGGATCCTTGGGCAGAATTTTCTTCCACTTGACATTGGTATATTCGTGATCAGCGTACTGCTTGCCTTTGTGACCGTATACAGACTCACCTTATCATGCAAATCCGGATATTTCACGGGTATTTTATGGCTGACTATCGCTGTCCTCGGTCTCTGTTTCCTGTGGTTTACCTATCATCCACCCGGAATCGGCATCTTTACTGTATATTGCACTGCATGGTAATATCTTCTATAATAATAAATACGCAATAACAAACATAGGAGAAATTGACCATGAAACGAACACTCAAAGAAACGGTGCTGCGCGCCATCATCTTATTCATCGGACTTCTGATCGCCCATCTCGGCGTGACATTGTTTTTGCTCGCTGACCTCGGTTCAGATCCCTTTAATGTACTTGTACAGGGACTGTTTCACAGCTTAGAAAATCTGACCGGTTTTCCATTTCTCACACACGGTCGTGTACATATCGCTGTCTGCTTTCTGATCATCCTTGTACTGCTCGTTGTTGACCGCACTTATGTCAAGCTCGGTACGATCATCTGCATGATCTGCGGCGGGCCCATCATCGACATGTACTCTTTCATTTTAGCCCCGATCCTTGCAGATATGAGCTCTCTGGTCGAACGTTTACTCATGCTTGTAGCAGGCTGTGTCATCCTTGCCTACGGCATGACGATCGTGATCAAATCGGATGCCGGTACCGGACCTAACGACCTTGTCGCGGTCGTCATCAGTGACAAACTGCACAGTAAGTTTGGCATCACGCGAATCGTCGTCGATGTCTGCTTCGTCGCTGTCGGTTATCTGCTCGGCGGTCTGGTTGGCATCGGTACGATCATCTGTGCCTTCTGTGTCGGACCGGTTGCATCGTATTTTCTGCCGGTCAATGAGCGGATCGTCGAAAAAACACTAAAACGATTTCTATAATGCAAATGGCGGGATATTCCCGCCATTATATTTTCATCAGTGAACTCCTCATTCTCTGCTACTCAAATGGATAGCGGATGCCCCAGTCCGCGCGGATTGCATCCATCCACTCCATCATCTGAATCGTTTCGCTGTGGGGCATTTCTTCACATTCCGTCTTTCCTTCCTTCAATGCCCGGATACATGCCTCTACTTCATATTCATAACCCGTGATCTGCTCGGGTACATTTATGGTACGAATCAGCTTGCGATCAGATGAAAACACCTCTATCCTATCAATATTATTGATATTGTGCGCAATCAGATAACCTTTGCTTCCATAGATCATACCATTCTGCTCACTTGACGCATACATGCCTGCATAGAGCGTAGCCATGCGCCCATCCTTGTAAGTCAGGATCATTGCATCCTGCCCGTCTACGCCTGTCTCAAATTTCACGCAGGTAGATGTGATTTTTTCAATCTCATTTCCAAAAAACATGCTCGCAAAATTTAACGGATAAACACCCAGATCCAGAAGCGCGCCCCCTGCCAGCTCCGGTTTGATGAGACGCTCTCTGTCGGTCAGCCGGTAGCACAGATTTGCGCTCAGCATCTGCACCTCACCCAGCTCTCCGCTCTCTATCATATCTGTGATGATTTTTCGTGACGGCATATAACGTGTCCAGATTGCCTCAGTGATAAATACCCCTTTTTCTTTTGCGGCATCTAACAGTTCACGCGCCTGGGCTGCATTCGCAGTAAAAGCTTTCTCACACAGTCCCGGCTTGCCATGAGCAATACACAACTTTCCATGCTCAAAATGATGGGAATGCGGTGTTGCAATATATACCAGATCCACCTTGTCATCTTCCAGCATCTCCTCATAAGAACCATATGCCTTTTCCACCTGATATTCTTTGGCAAAGCGCTGCGCCCGCTCCAGATCTCTGGATGCCACTGCGTATGCAGTCGCATCTTTCATTCCGTTTAATGTGCGTGCCATCGTACTTGCAATACCTCCCGCTCCCAATATTCCTACATTCATGAAAATATCCTCCTTTTTTCTGAAAATTGATGGTTTTCAATTCACCTCAGCCAGATCATGCGTAAAATCCCTGCACCATTTTCTCGTTTTCCTGCATGCAAACACCTCCCAGCTGATGCCCCTTCCATACCAGTGTAAGATCTGAAATGTGTTCAGCGTATATAACAACTCTGGTAACAATCACATAGTATTCTATCCTCACGTTCGCATCAGATCTTTTGATTAAACTGTTCGTTTTTCTGTAAATCCGACAGTGTATAGCGTTGCATCTTTTCTTTGATTTGCCGGGCGCTCTGTTGTTCTGTCTCATTTCCGTTTGCCAGTTCTTCCAAAACCAGATCCAGATTTCCCTTTAAGTTTGCCACGCACCATGAAAGATTCCTGATAATATCTACCGCGTTTTTATTATTGTTCAGCAAAAAGGAATCAAATTCGTTCGCGGAAATGCGCATAACCAAAACATCATACACTGCCACAACCGTATACACGCTTGGCTGTTTACATAAAATGCCAAGTTCGCCAAAACACTGTTGTTCAGAGAGGATTCCCAACAGGTATTCATTTTTCTCTCCATAATTGATATAGACCGCTGCCTTACCGGAAACGATCTTATACATCTCATTTCTTACTTCTCCCTCCCGGATGATCACGCTATCCTCCGGGAACTTTTCCATTCTTGATGATTCTGTCTGCATACTTTTTTCCTGATAAAATTTGTCTTCGCACATCTACATTACGAATGGCAACGGATATCCGGCATCTTCCATCCTCTTTTCCAACTCCTGTACCGAAATGCCCAGCTTTTCTGCTCCACGGGCAGCGCTGTAATCACCGTCACGAACAGAAGCGTATATTTCTTCTATTCGACCTTCTATTCTTCCTTCCTCTTTATGATCTTCCCACGCTTTACACATATCATTTCCCCCTTCCGACTCAGTAAAAGGTATCTCTGTCCCCAAAAATGTATTGATTACTGAAATGGATTCATTATCCATTGTTGAGAACCGCTTTCGATTTTCTAACAAGCGGCTCATTGCCTGATTATCGTTTGAATATTTTATAATCTCAAGCACCGAACCGAGTGCCGTCCGAAAGCTGTGAAAATCTTTGAATTGTGATAACCGGTGTCAAACGATCCTCTTTGTGAAAACCTGATAAAAACTCTGCACCCGATCCATATTCTGACTGCGCTCTGTGCTTTACCGCCACTTCCCTCACCTGCGAATCATAATTCATGGCATCATATAACATATTTTTAATCGGCATCGCATAATGGATATCTGTCTGATTCTCCACTCCAATCAATACAACGTACATTTCACCCGTGTATTTAATAACTGCGCGTTTTAACAGATCGCGCCACTTCTGCTGGGCTTTCATTTCTTTTTCGCCAATGCCAAGTGTTGATAATATCTCTGTTGTATCGCGCTCTTCCAGCGCATCCGCGGTTATCACCTGCTCCCCGTCAAACAAGACATAATTACACAAGTCCGCAAACCGTTCGTTGTCGGCAAGGTATTCTATTCCTTTGCTTTTGTATCTTTTTCTCCCATTTATTCTATGTTGCTCCGTAGCCGTTTCAAACGACCACACGACTCCTTATTTATATTTTAGCGCAACATTCACCTATACAGATCATTACACACCACGACTGATCCGTCTTTTGGGAATTTATAAAGATACTCAGAGCTTAATTTTAGTATACACATTGAGATAGAAATTTCAACTAAAAATCTTATATTTTATAAAAGAAGCCGCAGCCCCCTGAAAATCAGTAAGCTGCGGCTTGCAAGCACGTTATGCATTTTTTGCAATTCGTAAATAAGATGCGCTCTTACGCTTCTCCTGTTCCGATGGTAACCCCAGACGCATCGATTGTAAATTTCATTTGTTTTGCGACATAATCATTTCCCTTGTGATCCTTCTTGTAGATATCAATTCGAAGCTCCTTTGCCGCATCAACAGACCATACTCCCGCATTGTTCTTGTGAGCAAATGAACAGCCAAATTTGAAATAGGTATAGCCGTTAGCATCTGTCGTCAGCCAACCTTTCCATTGGTCTTTGTTGGATTGATTATAATCCTCTGCCACCTCTCCAAGATAATACATTTTAAAACCGGTAATATCCGTTTCCGGAATCTTCACAAAAACAGGAAACGCGAAACTTTTACTATCGCTCTCCATCTTTGCTTCAATTTCAGACGGTGTTATCGT
>JALELN010000037.1 GCA_022771765.1 Lachnospiraceae bacterium
ATTTTACATGATTTTATTACACTAAATAATAAATATTATAATCTGAAAATGTACACGAAAGGATAGTAATGATAGTTATAACTCTTCAGCAATTTTTTATATTATTATGGATTTTTTGTATAGTTAAAGTGATATTACATGGGTTTAGAATTAATATTATCGGAATATCCATGGATAAATATTTTTATAAGTATAATTTATCTGATAAAAATACGATTAAAGAATATCATAAGGGAAGATGTATTAGATCTTTTATTATTTTAATTCTTGATACAATAACTCTAATAATATCATATAATTGTAGTGTAGACATAGCAACCGGATTTATGATAATATCAACAATAATAGCTGTGATAATTCAATTTATTTTTCAAACTCATCCTCGTGCTTCTTGAAAAAGCCATAAAAATATCTCACATGCCTATGTTCTTCTGTTTTCACGAAATGATTATGCTCATGTTCGTGCGTTATTATATGAGTATGTGTGGTACCATCATGGGTATGTCTAATCGTATGAACATGTTTATGAGAATGACGCTTCACCATAGTATCGTAAACTACAAAAGCACTTCCTATCAGCATAAATACCAATGCTATAAAATATACCCATGTAAGCTTCTCCCCATTAACAACAAACGCAAGAAATGCCCCTATAAATGGTGCAACCGCATAATAAGCACTTGTCTTGGATGCACCCAAGTCTCTTTGAGCTCTAATATATAAAAAAATACTAAGTCCATATGCTACGAAGCCCAATATCATTGCAGCTAGTATATATTTCACATCTGGAAGCTGCTCTCCTATTACCATAGCTATCAAAAAAGAACCTCCGCCTGAGAAAGCCCCCTTCAACACAACGATCTCATAGGTACTCTTATCAGATATCTTTCTTGTACAGTTATTTTCCAATCCCCAACACAATGTTGCTAAGATAACAAATAACGAGCCGTAAGAAAACTGAAAACTTCCACTTCCTTCAAAGGAAAGCATAATACTCGAAAAAGTAATAAAGGCTATCGCAATCCAAAGCTCTCTTGATACAGCTTCCTTAAAAATTAAAAGTGCTATAATTGTTGTCGCAACAATTTCAAAATTTCCAAGTAAAGAGGCATTTGATGCAGAACCAATGCTGATACCAATCATAAGGAATATCGGAGCCAGAATATCCAAAACTATCATACCAATCGTATAGGGCAAATCTTTTTTGGTAAGTCTCTCAGTTTTGTTTTCATTCTTGACGTGGAATAAATACATGATTCCTATCCCAAAGCCTGCACCCATGTATAGAAATGCTGCCATAAATGTAGCTGGCACATCATTAAGCAATGTTTTTGAAAAAGGTGTATTTATTGCATAAAATATAGCAGCCAAAAGTGCATATACAACCGCTGCAACACTTTTATTTTTTGTCACCTACATCATCTCCTTATTTATCGTGAAATTTTTCAACTACACAAATCCCGATTTGCCAAGTTAAAAAGGACATACACCGTTAACCTTGAAGTCCTTTTGCTTATCTAATCATATCTTCAACAACAATATGCTATAAACTCTTTACCCAGTTCTCTACATCCTGTGTCGTTACGTTATTCAGTATCTTTCCTTCCACAATATTGGCATCAGGCGCAGATGGCTTAAGCTCACTTACCGTATTTCCAAATCCACTTCCGCCAGAGGTTGCAAACAATACAATCTTTTTGCCGGAGAAATCATATTTCTCCAAAAATGTATTGATAATTGTTGGTGCTACATACCACCAGATTGGAAAGCCTAATATTATCTCATCGTACTTTTCAGCCTGAACATCTGTATTAAATATTTCCGGTCTGAATTTTTTGTCACTCATCTCAACACTGGTTCTGGATTTTTTATCCATCCAATTTAAATCGTCCTTTGTATATGGCTGCTTTGGCATGATTTCATATAAACCAGCTTCTGCTGCTTGTGCAATCATCTCTGCTATTTTCCTAGTTGTTCCACTGGCACTAAAATATGCCACTAATTTTCTTCCCATCCGTATTCCTACCTCCTTACTTTGTTCAAACAATTCGTATAATAAAAAATGTGTAAAGTATATATCCTTCATACCTTACACATTGATTATATTCCTTATTTTCTTATTATGTCTAATGCTTATATCAAATTGTTTTCTATGCCTTAAAGGCATTGATTTCCCCAATAAATTTATTGATAGCTAACGAATAAGGAATATTCCTTCTCCATGCAATGACTGTACTTGCTGTAATTTCAGGATACAGTCTTCTCTGAACAAGCAATTCCTCTCTCCAATACTTTGCAGCACCTTCAATCGAAACAGGGTATCCCAGTCCATGAATTGCCATAACACCTGCATTCGTTCCCAGATTGCTGGTAAATGAGACATTGAGCTTATTGAAATCCTTTCCAAACCAATTTGCAAGCTCACTCTGTACATTCTGCCTTTTGGGAAGAATCAGAGGTTTATCCACCAGATCCTCTTTTGTAATATATTCTTTATCTGCCATTGGATCATCCGGCCTCATGCCAACAACCCAATGGTCACTGTCTATGATCCTGATATAATCCAGCCCTTCTGTATTTACCGGTTCCATAAACAATCCACTGTCCACCAGACCCTGATTCATCATATCATATACCGCATCTGCCGTTGCAGTATGTAATGTAATCTGTACCATTGGATATTTTTTCTTATATACCGCACATATTTCTGCCAGAGTTTCAATCGCAGAAAACTCACCACAACCGATTGTAATCGTACCTTCGATCAGCTCTTCGCTCGCCTTTATTTCATCCAGCATTTTTTCTTCCAGATCAATGATTTCCAAGGCTCTTCGTTTTAATAAGATCCCCGGCTCTGTAAGTGTGATACCACGGTTTCCTCTTATAAACAGGGCTGTTCCAAGCTCCTCCTCCAATGCGGCAAGCTGTCTTGAAAGTGTTGGCTGTGTAATGTTCAATTGTTCTGCAGCTTTTGTAAAATTTTGTTCCTTTGCCACAGTCAGGAAATAACGCAATATTCTGATATCCATCTTTATATACACCTCTATTCCGTCAATATTATATCGTTTCAGGAGTAATTTTTCCACCTTTTCCCTGATTTGTCTACCGACAAATCCATGTACCCTGCGCTATACTATATTCAATTTAGAAATCATGTGGAGGGAAAACATATGCTAAAACAGATAAATATTGAACATGCACATCTTCTGCCCGGACTGTTCAAAGAGCGCTCCGATATAAACCGGGCATACCTCATGGAACTGAAAACCGAAAATCTGCTCCAGAATTTCTATCTGGAAGCCTGTGTCCGTACAGACCGGGATATTTCAGAAATGCACCTGGGTTGGGAGTCGCCCACCTGTCAGCTGAGAGGCCATTTTCTCGGGCACTGGCTCTCCGCCGCTTCCATGCTGATTGCACAGAATGACGACCGTGAGTTGAAGGCGAAGCTTGATCATATCATTGACGAATTAGAACACTGCCAGAAGCTCAACGGTGGAAAATGGATCGGCTCTATCCCTGAAAAATATTTTGAACGGCTTGAAAATAACGAATACATCTGGTCACCCCAGTACACCTTGCACAAAACCCTTCTGGGACTTTATCACAGTGCTTTGTACGCAAAAAATGAGAAAGCTCTTGATATTCTGGACAACGCCGCCGACTGGTATCTGGCCTGGACTGCAGATATGCAGAATAAAAATCCCCACGCCGTTTACAGTGGAGAGGAAGGTGGGATGCTGGAGGTATGGGCAGGTTTATATCAGCTTACGAAAAACGAAAAATTTTTCCGTCCAAAGGATTTTTTATACTGTGAGGGAGTGACACCCTCCAGCCGTTTAAAAACTTTCATAAAATATTTTACATCCGAACACTCTCGGATAAGTATTCCTCGTTACCCCATCATTCATATGCCATCCTGTAAATATTTAAGATATCCTCGTACTCCAGTGGCCGGTATCCCGGAAGATTTCTGGTTCGATTCCTCGTACAATTCAATGTGAGTGTTTCCAGATCCTCCTCCCTGACGCCTAAACTCTTCAGATTAATTGGCATGCCAATGGACGCATAATACTGCTCCTGCATATCAATGGCTGCCTCGATTGTCTTTTTCGGATGCTCATAATCAATATCCAGATTCCAGACATTTGCTGCATACTGAAGCCATCTTGGAATATTGGCCTCATACACATATCTCGCCCAGCTGCACCACAGGGCAGCCAGACCAGCGCCATGTGCAACCTCCGGATACATTCCTGACACCTCATGCTCCAACTGATGAACGACCAGCATAAAATTTCTTCCACACTGGGTAAGACCGTTATGCGCCAGGGAAGATGCCCACATCATATTGGCTCTTGCTTCATAGTTATAAGGATCAGCCAGACAATCCTTTCCCGCTCTCATCACGCTTTTGATCACTGCCTCCGCGATCGCATCTGTCAGATAGGTATCCTCCCCCTCACAGAAATAACGCTCGATGGTATGCATGGCGATATCCACCGCGCCGCACGCGGTCTGATAGGGGCTGACCGTATAGGTCAGTTCCGGATTTTCTATGGCAAAATTCATCCGGTTCGCGGTACAGCCATACCCTCTCTTTTCCCCAGTCTCAGTATTGGTAATCACACAGGAATTTGACATCTCCGACCCCGCTGCGGATAACGTGAGAATTGCGCCTTTTTTCAATGTTTTTTCCGGAACACATTTTCCGAGCGAAAAATCCCACACATCGATTTCGGGATTGGCTGCCCCGTTGGCAATATCCTTGGCAGAATCCATGACCGAACCGCCTCCGACTGCAAGAACGAAATCAACCCCTTCCGCAAGACAAAGCGCAATCCCCTTTCTTACTAAAGACAGCTCCGGATTGGCTACCACGCCTCCCAATTCCACATATGAAATCTTTTCATCGTCTAACGCCTGTTTCACCCGATCCAGAAGCCCGCTCTTTTTCGCCGACTGTCCGCCATAATGAAGCAGCACTTTCTTAGGTGCAAATTCCTTTAGGATTTTTCCTACCTTCAGTTCCTCATCTTTTCCAAAATAGACCTTTGTCGGTGTCTCATAAACGAAATTATACATGATCGTTCCCTTCCTCCTTTTTCTATTGGCTTCCCAATTTTTCTTCCCACTCAGATTCCTTAAATCCGGTGAGGACAATCGCATCATCAACGATCAGCGGACGTTTCACCAGCATGCCGTTCGTCGCCAACAGCCGGAGCTGTTCGTCCTCACTCATCGCTCCCAGCTTGTCCTTCAATTGCATTTCCTTGTAAAGCATGCCGCTGGTGTTGAAAAATTTCTTCAGCGGAAGCCCGCTCTTTTCATACCATTCCTTTAATTCGCCGTAAGTAGGGTTGTCCTCCACAATGTGTCGATCCGTGTATGTGATCTGGTGTCCGTCCAGCCATTTCTTTGCCTTCTGGCAGGTGGAACATTTGGGGTATTCTAAAAATAACATGGTTTTTCCTCCTGTGTGGTAATAATATTTTCAATTTCTAAATTTCTATCAACACTTTCCACTTTCCATTGCGCTTTCCGTTCTCTCGGCAAATATAACCTTTTTCCTGCATTTCCACAGTTCTGGTCTTAATAGTTCTCTCTGATTTACCAACTTTTACCGCCAGTTCTTTCTGCGTAATACCGGGATTATTTGCAATTTCACGTAATATGGCAAGTTCCTCCAAAGTGCAATAATTGCACTTTGAATCATCTGTATTTGCACTTTGAACTGCACTTTCGTCTTTATAATCAACATGCATAAAGCGATTTTTCAATTGGTGGTGCTTATCCAACAAAAGGTTTTCAAAAAACATATCTAAAAATTCTGTAGTTTCATGAATCCCGTTCTTCCAATCATTATAATTTGCACGAACCAGGGCATTTCTAAAATACCAGGAATTCTCTGCAAATGTCTCATTGCTAATATGAAAGCCAAAGGTTTTCAGATACTTTATGATAAAAACGGCTGTTGATCTGGTATTTCCTTCCCCAAATGGATGAATCTGCCATATTCCGGCTGTAAATTTTGAGATATGATGCACGGACTCTGACAATGACAGTCCTTCATACGAAAATTCCTTTTCCTGCGCAAAGTCATATGCCAGTGTGTCCCGGATACTGTCATAAGAAGCATACAAAACAGTATCTCCCTTCAAGATCCACTCTTTTTTTGTAATATTATAATCACGTATTTTACCTGCGTGATCAAACACACCGCTGAAAAGCTTTCTATGGATACTCTGCAATTCAGCCGGAGAAAATTGAAATGTCTTTTCTCCAAGCAATTTTGTAATTCTTACAGAAACAATATCTGCCTCTCTAGTTTTGATACTATTTTATGACCTTATAACTTCTCGTATGACACCAGCTCTTCTATCGAAATACGAGTCTGTGAATGTCTTTCCGGATCAGCAGCAGTTTCATCCGCATACCCAATCACCAGAATGTTGACCGGCTCCAGATGCTCCGGCAGATGAAACTCTTTTCTCTGGATATGAAATCCCCCTGCTGTTCAGCAACAAGTGTTTAGGCTTATCCGCTTTTTCAATACTCTATCTTCAGATTCATCTTTTCTTCGTCCCAGTTACATGCTTCCCGCATGTCACATGCATAACAATTTCTGGATTTTTTATCTGCCCAATACAACATTTCGTAACAAGGATTATTTGCATCATTCACTGCATTTCTGTGATGCAGAATGGACGCTTTGATTGTTTCCGTTTCTTTCTCTGTAAACCCGCAATCCGGCAGGATTCTGTCACACAATTCTGCCCCTGCCTGCTCATGGGGAATCCCTTTTTCGATCTGATCGATTCGTCCGATGTCGTGCATCAATGCCATTGCGTAGATCATTTCTTTTTCTATCGAAAACCCATGCTCCAAAGCATAAATATACATCAGTCTTGCCACATCAATCAAATGTTCCAGCGTATGCTTACAAAACATTCTGTCTTTTTCAGCCACCTGTAATGCAAGGTATTTTTCCTGAAACAGGGGATGATTGTAGATCTGATTTACCCGCTTCATGACCGCACCATCTGTAAAAAGGTCTGCTGCAGTGAGTAGTCCGTCTCAAACACTCCCCGGGTGACAATGGTAGACGTGATCGTTCCGGGCTTCTTTGCGCCCCGCATCGTCATGCACATATGCTCCGCCTCCAGCATAACCATGACACCCTTGGGCTGCAGATTTTTTTCAATGGCATCCGCAATCTGCGCGGTCATATTTTCCTGAATCTGCGGTCTTCTCGCATATACCTCAACCGTTCTGGCCAGTTTGCTTAAGCCCGCTACTTTTTCATCCGGAATATAGGCAACATGCGCTTTTCCGTAAAAAGGCAGTAAATGATGTTCACAGACAGAATAAAACGTGATGTCTTTTTCCAAAACGATATTGTTGTTCGTCGCGCTGAACTGTTTTTGCAGATGAAGTGCCGCATCCATTTCCAGTCCGCCAAATATTTCCTCACACATGCGCGCGATCCGGTCGGGCGTTTCGAGTAACCCTTCTCTGCCTACATCTTCTCCGATTCCTTCCAGAATCAGTCTGACACCCTCTTTGATTTTTTCACTATCCATTTTTTTCTTCCTCTATTCTCATTGCCAGGTATCGATTCCACTAATGTTTCATCTCATCCTGAATCAATGCATGTAATGTTCCAACACTGTATAATGATCCGAATGCACAGACACCAATGCTTTTGTTCTCTGCCATTTGGAGGGCGACCAAAACCGCCTGCTTCGTGTCAGCCGGAACAACTATTTCCCCGCCAAAGCCACATGCCCGGATTGCATCTGAACACTCCTTTGCAGACATTGCTCTCGGATTGTCCGGTGTGATCGTCACGAAACTGTCCGCAAGGGGAAGCATCTGTAAGAGCATTTCATGATAATCTTTATCCTTTAGGATACCCGTAATGAATACAAATTTTTCATCCGGACAGTATTCCCCCAGATTATGACGCAACGCATGAATCCCGTCCGGATTGTGTGCTCCATCAATAATAACCAGCGGATCCTTCGATACCACTTCGAATCTTCCCGGCCAACGCACACTTCCCATTCCTTCACGAATCGCATCTTCTGAAATGTGAAAGCCGTTTTCGTTCAGGCACTCCATAATCTGAAAAACAACCGCCGCATTCCCATACTGGTGATCGCCCAGTAATGAAAGCGTTATTTTTTCCATCCGTTTCCTGTCTTCACCGTTCTTTTTTTCGTAATCAAAACACTGTCCATCGAGGCTCTTTTCTCTGACCCTGATCTGTGAATCGGAAGTTATGAGCAGACGGGCATGCATTGCAGCGCATCGTTCCTGTAAAACGGTCATAACCTCTTCTTTCTGATCCGCAGTCACTACAATCCCGGCTTCTTTTATGATTCCGGCTTTCTTTTCTGCAATCTCTGCCAGCGTATTTCCAAGAAACCCCATATGGTCAAAATCAATATTTACGATGGCCGCAACCTCCGGCGTTCCGATGACATTCGTGGCATCATCCGTCCCGCCCAGACCTACCTCCAGTACTACAAAATCACAATGCTGCTCGTTAAAATACAAAAACGCAAGCGCTACCGCTTTTTCGAATTCGGACGGCGGATCATCCATCTGCTCGCACGCACGCTTTACTGTCTCTGCCAGCCTGGAAAAATCCTCTTTGGAGATCATCTCACCATTGACCTGAAATTGTTCTCTGTAATCAGAAATCACCGGTGACGTAAACAGTCCCGTCAAAAAACCTGCGCATTGAAGAATCCGGGCTGTCATCGCACAGACAGAGCCCTTACCATTTGTACCTGCTACATGGATAAATTTCAACCGTTCCTGTGGATTGCCCAACTTTTCCAATAATACTTCCATGCGCGAAAGCCCTAGCCGGATCACCTGATCGTATGATTTTTTTATAAATGCTTCTGCTTCGATATATGTCATCCTATTTTTTTCACCATAAAAGAAAAGGCATTCATTTACCGTTCTCAGGAAATGAATGCCTAATAATCTCTGACAGCGGATGCGAAGGCACACCGCGAATCTCCGGTCATACAACCTCAACTCTTCGTCCAACAGCAACTTCCCGTCCATTGGCACTTTACGCGTGACTTCTACTCTGTTCCTATTTGTTTATGCATTTTTTACTATAGCGTTTCTCCTACAGGATGTCAACTTAAAAATATAATTTTCCGGTTATATCCTTCGATTAATACATTTCCGGCTGCGGCTGTGCTGCCGGCGTATCTTCTTTAATGTCTGCGACTGCTGCTTCTGTTGTGAGAAGTGTTGCTGCCACGCTGACTGCATTGGTAAGCGCATACCTTGTTACCTTGACCGGATCGATAATACCTGCTTCCAGCATATCTGCATAATTTTCATGAACCGCGTCAAATCCGATTCCCGGCTCAGCTTCTTTTACCTTGTTGACGATGACTGCGCCATCTAAGCCGGCGTTTTCTGCAATGGCATAAAGCGGGGCTTCCAATGCCTTCTCCACGATCTCTGCACCGGTTTTCTCATCGCCGCTCAAGGAGCCGGCCAGCTCCGTAACCTTTTTCTGTGCATGGATATATGCTGAACCACCACCGCAGATAATGCCTTCGGAAACAGCGGCCTTTGTGGCATTCATCGCGTCTTCCATCCGGTATTTTGCCTCTTTCATCTCGGTCTCTGTCGCGGCTCCGACACGGATCACGGCTACACCGCCGCCCAGTTTGGCCACACGATCCATCAGCTTTTCTTTGTCATAGTCTGAGGTTGTCTCAGCCATCTGTCTCCTGATATTTGCTATACGCTCATCGATCTCCTGTCTGCTTCCTGCTCCGTCCACAATGGTTGTATGATCCTTTGTGACCTTGACAGATTTAGCCTGACCGAGCATATCCATGGTCGTATCCTTCAACTGCTGTCCAAGATCCTCCAAAACGACCTGTCCACCTGTCAGAGTGGCGATATCCTGAAGCATATCCTTGCGACTGTCTCCATATCCGGGTGCCTTGACTGCTACTACCTTTAAGGTGCCTCTCAGGCGGTTTACGATCAACGTCGTAAGTGCTTCACCCTCCACATCATCCGCAATGATCAAAAGCTCTTTTCTCTCTTTCATCACATTTTCCAGAATCGGAAGGATGTCCTGTATATTCGAAATCTTCTTGTCGGTCATGAGAATATACGGGTTTTCCATGTTGGCAACCATTTTTTCCTTGTCGTCACACATGTATCCGGAGAGATATCCGTTGTCGAACTGCATACCTTCCACCACGTCGATCTCCGTTTTCATGGTCTTTGATTCTTCAATGGTAATGACTCCGTTTTCGCCAACCTTCTCCATTGCGTCCGCAATCATCTGTCCAACTTCTTCGTTGCCTGCGGAAATGGCTGCTACTTTTGCAATGTGCTCTTTACCAGTTACGGGGCGACTCATTTCCTCCAGCGCCTGTACCGCTGCATCAGAAGCTTTTTTCATTCCTCTTCTTAAAATGATCGGATTGGCTCCGGCAGCGACATTCTTCATTCCCTCATTGACCAGTGCCTGTGCCAGAACCGTTGCGGTTGTTGTTCCGTCTCCGGCCATATCATTGGTCTTCGTCGCTACTTCCTTTACCAGCTGTGCGCCCATATTCTCATAACGGTCTTCCAGCTCGATCTCCTTGGCAATCGTAACTCCATCATTGGTAATCAGCGGGGCGCCATAGGATTTGTCCAGTACTACGTTTCTGCCCTTCGGTCCGATCGTAACCTTGACGGTATCAGCCAGCTTGTTGACACCATCTCCCATCTTTTTTCTTACGTCAATATCAAAACTAATATCCTTTGCCATGATGATTTCCTTCTTTCTGCTATTCTATTTATTCAACAATTGCAATAATATCATTCTGGCCTGCAATGATGTACTCCTCGCCGTCCAGCTTGACCTCGGTTCCTGCATATTCGGAGAATATGACATGGTCGCCTTCCTTCACCTGCATGGTCTGGCATTTGCCATCTTCGCACTTACCCGGCCCGACTGCGATCACTACCGCCTCCTGCGGCTTTTCTTTGGCACTGTCTGGCAGGATAATCCCAGATTGTGTCTTTTCTTCTGCTTCCTGATACTTCAGAACAACTCTGTCTCCCAATGGTCTTAACTTCATAAAATAACCTGCCTTTCTTTTTGTTAGCACTCTATTTTGTTGAGTGCCAGTTCTTTCTTAAAAAATATGCACTTCCTCGGAAATGCTATATGTTTTAATATTAAACTGTTTATTTTCAAAGTATTATAGCACCTGTTTTTCTATTGTCAATAGGTTTTCTGCATTTATTTTAAAAAAGAATGTGCCTCGGCACATTCTCGCGCCGAGCGCGGTCGCTTGCGACATCCTACATCTTCGCGCGAGTGCGCATCCTGCCGGAGGCTTTTGTCGTATAGGAGACGAAGTTTCCTATACGACAAAAAATGCGGGGCATGCACTCGCACACCCTGCATTTTCGACTTACTCAGATCAGTTTTTCAATATTCTTGCGGATTTTTTCCGCAACTGCCTGAAATGACCGGAGCTCCTCTTCAGAAATTCCTTCTAAAATCCGCTCATTGATCTCTTCTCTTTTTTTCGTCATCTCATCAATAATTTCTCTGGCAGAATCCAATAGCTCATAGTGAACGTATCTTCTGTCATTCTGATCCGGAATCGCAACAATATATTTTCTTTTGGACAGGCTCTCCACTGCCTGTGAAATATGCCCCCGGTTCATGAACAGCTGATGATGAATGTCTGTGGAAGTATTATACTGACCGCAACGCGACAGGAAATATAAAATATCCAGTTCCGCTTTTTTCAGATCATATTTCTGACGCAGCTCCAGACTCTGTTCCTCCAGCAGCTTTTTAAACTGTCCACCCTGCAAAATTGATTCCATCTGACGATCCATAATTATCACCCAACCTTGTATGGTTAGTATTATACCGAGGTAAAATGGCTTTTGCAAGGCTGAAATTTCATTTCATCGATTTACTATGCACGTCTCCGATCCAGCTTCTGCGACAACATCATGCCAAATCCCTGGAGGATCTGGACAAGAATTACCAGAATAACGATCGTGACAATCATAATCTCCGTCTCGTAACGATAGTAGCCGTAACGGATGGCGATATCGCCCAGTCCGCCGCCGCCGACCACACCTGCCATTGCGGAATAGCCCAATATCGTTCCGATGGCAATCGTCACACCCACCAGCAGGGAAGTACGCGCTTCCACCAGAAGCACACGCCAGATCACCGTGAAGGTGCCTGCTCCCATGCTCTGTGCTGCCTCGACCACGCCCTGATCCACTTCCTTTAAGGATGACTCTACCATACGTCCGATAAAGGGCGCTGCCGCGATGGTCAGCGGAACGATGGTAGCCGTCGAGCCGTAGCTCTGTCCCACAATGGCCTTTGTCAACGGCATCACCAGAATGAGCAGAATCAAAAAGGGAATACTTCGCGTCAGATTCACGATAAAATCGAGAATCTTATAGACAACTGCATTCGGTCGAATTCCCTCTTTATCCGTGACCGCAAGCACAATGCCCAGCGGCAGACCGATGATATAGCCAAACAGCGTGGAGATCAGTGTCATGTATAGCGTTGCCCATGTTCCTTCCAACAGCATCGCACGGATTGTCTCATCAAACATAATCATCCACCTCCTCCACACCCAGTTCCTGTTCCTTAAAATATGCGATCATATGATCCGCGATCTCAGCCGACTCCGGAAGCTGCAGGATCATCTCTCCCTCGGCATTTCCGTTGATCGTCCGCGTATTTGCGTAAAGAATATTTAACGGTGTCCGATATTCCAGAATGACATTTCCGATCAGGGGTTCAAATGCCGTTTTTCCATCAAAGGTCACACGGATCAAATGTCTGCCCTTCATCTCCTTCACATGCCGGAATTCGTTCAGAATGAGCCGCTTTGCAGCCTCTGTCTTCGGTGCCCGGAACAACTCTTCCACGCTGCCGGACTCCACCAGCGTTCCGTGGTCAAGCACCGCCACCTTCGAGCAGATTTCCTGAATGACCGCCATCTCATGGGTGATCACAACGATCGTGATGCCATATTTTTGATTGATTTCTTTTAACAGGCTTAATATCGATTTTGTCGTCTGCGGATCCAAAGCGCTGGTCGCCTCATCGCAGAGCAGAATCTTCGGATTCGCCGCCAGCACCCGGGCAATCGCCACTCGCTGCTTCTGACCGCCGGAGAGCTGTGCCGGATATGCCTTTGCCTTTTCGCTCAGACCTACTGTCTCCAAAAACTCTTTTGCACGCTTTTTGGCCTCCTTTTTGCTGACGCCCGCGATCTCCATCGGAAAGCAGATATTGTCCAGCACATTCCGCTGCATGAGCAGATTGAAATGCTGAAAGATCATTCCGATCTCCCGCCGCTCTTTGCGGAGCTGTCTTTGCGACAGCTCCATCAGATTTTTTCCATCGATAAAAACGTTTCCCTCATCCGGCTTTTCCAGCAGATTCAGGCATCGCACCAGCGTACTTTTACCGGCACCGGACAGACCGATGATTCCGAAAATATCTCCCTTCTCAATGGAAAAGCTAATATCCTTCACCGCGTCTACCTGTCCGTTATTCACCTGAAATGTCTTGCTGATATGCTCTACGCGAATCATCTGTTCCATACGTTTCCTCTTATTTTCTATTCAAACGGAATCACCGCTCCGTCATAGGTGTCATTGATATACTGTTTCATCTCATCAGAGGTTAATACCTTTACGAGTGCCTGAATTGCCTCACTGTTCTCATTTCCTTCCTCCACAGCGATCACGTTCACATATGTCTTTGCTGCCTCGGAATCGGATTTCTCATAGGCAATCGAGTCTTTCGCTACAGAAAATCCTGCCTCAAGCGCATAATTTCCGTTTAATACAACAAATGCAACCTCATCCTTGACTCTGGCTACCTGTGCAGCCTCCAGCTCCTGGATCTTGATATTCTTTGGATTCTCAGCAATGTCGTTGATGGTAGCCTCAAGACCTGCGCCATCCTTTAAGGTGATCACACCGTTATCCTGTAACAGCAGCAGTGCTCTTGCCTCGTTTGTCGTATCATTGGGAACCGCAATCGTATCTCCATCAGCCAGTTCATCCAGACTGCTCTTTGTTCCCGGGTAAATTCCGAAGGGCTCATAGTGGATACCGCCTGCATTGACAAGGTGGGTTCCGTTTTCCTGATTGAAATTGTCCAGATAAGGAATGTGCTGGAAGTAGTTTGCATCAAAATCACCGCTCTCTACCACAAGATTGGGCTGAACATAGTCATCAAATACAGTTACTTCCAGATCCCAGCCCTCTTTTTCAAGCAACGGCTTTGCCTGCTCTAAGATCTCGGAATGAGGGGTTGCGCTGGCTGCGACCTTGATGGTGCCCTTTATCTCTGCAGGCTCTGCGTCAGCTGTTGCATCTCCCTCTACAACACCGCCTTCTACGACTAAGCTGTCAATATCAACGGCGGTTCCGTATACCGGCTCCAAGGTCTCCTTGTAGTCTGCATGGAAGAACTGCTCATCTGCCAGTGCTTTGATCTCATCATTGATCCAGGTTAATAATGTTTCATTGCCCTTTGATACTGCGGGCGCGATGGTATCTAAGTTACCGATGGACTCGATGCCGACAGAAAATCCTTCATTCTGCAGCGCCCACGCCAATACCTCTGTGTTATCTGTTGAGAACGCATCTCCTCTGCCATCTAACAGCGCATTGTACGCTTCTGTATACTGGTCAAATTTTATGAGTTCTACATCGGGATAGTTTTCCGTGAAAAATGTCTCTGCAGTTGTTCCCTTTGTGACGATCAGCTTTTTGCCGTTTAACTGATCCGCGGAAGTGATCAGTGCGTCATCCGGTGATACAACTCCCAGCGCTACTTTCATGTAGGGAAGTGCGAAATCTACGGACTCTGCACGCTCATCGGTCACGGTAAAGTTGGCAAGAATAATGTCCACCTTTCCGGTCTTTAAATACTCTACACGGTTCGCAGCGTCTGTGGAAACATACTCCACATCCACGCCGAGATCCTGCGCGATCCGGTTTCCAAAATAGACATCGTAACCCTGATAGTCACCGTTTTCATCGACATAACCGAAAGGGTTTTTATCGCTGAATACACCGATCTTTACAGTGCCACTCTCCTTGATTTCATCCAGTGTACGATATACTTTTTCTCCATCTGCCTGTGCTGTATCTGTCTCTGCCGCAGCGTCCGCGGGAGCCTCTGTCTTGCTACCGCAGCCCGTCAGAGCCCCGATTGCTAAAACAGATGTCAGTAAAATTGATAATAACTTCTTCATACTCTTTCTCCTCCTTGTCTTTAAATTTTTGTAAGTATGAACCGGACACCTTTATTTTTCCGTGTCCTTTGCATAAATAAATGTATTCAAAAACCGTCTTGCGCGATCGGTCTTTGGCTGGTTAAAAAAGTTTTCCGGCGTGTCGCTCTCCACGACCTTTCCACCGTCAAGAAATACGATCCTGTCTGCAACTGCCCGCGCAAACTGCATCTCATGTGTCACAATCAGCATGGTGTAGCCATCGGAGGCAAGCTCTAAAATAACATCCAATACCTCCCGCACCATCTCAGGATCCAGTGCTGCCGTCACCTCGTCAAACAGCAGAATCTCCGGCTTTAAGATGAGCGCCCGCACAATGGCGACACGCTGCTTTTGCCCTCCGGACAGCTGCCTCGGAAACGCATCCTTTTTTTCCAGAAGTCCCACACGCTCCAGAAGCTTTTCCGCCTCTGCGGTGACTTCTTTTTTCTCCCGCCCCTGCACCTTAACGGGGCCCAGTGTAATATTATCGATCACACTCATATGTGGAAACAGGTCATAACTCTGAAAAACCATTCCTATCTTCTGTCTGACCTTCGGCCAGTCTGTTTTCCCCTCTGTGATCACCTCTCCATCTAAAATGATCTGTCCGGACTGAATCTGCTCCAGTCCGTTCATACATCGAAGAAAGGTGCTCTTTCCACAGCCTGACGGGCCGATCAGGACAATGACCTCTCCCGCATGAATCTTAAGGGAAACGCCATCGAGCACATGCCCTTCTCCATAATCCTTTACGATATCCTTTGCCTCCAGCAAAACTGTCTGTTCCGACATATGTTTACCTCACTGAATCACGTTTTCACGGTCTCAGCAGCAAGTGCTTCGACCTGTCCTAAATAGTCACTGTTTTATACCGTCTTCCATCTCTTCTCCAGCTGCTTTGCGATGAGCGAAATGGGCCAGCAGGTAAAAAAGTATAAGAAGAAGATGGTTCCGTAGATCCAAAGCGCCGAATCCGGTACTGTATAGCGGTTTGCCTCAATGATCTGCTGTGCCACCTTTAACACCTCCACGACACCGATCAATGCTACCAGTGAAGTTGTCTTGATCATTCGCGTCGTCAGGTTGATCGCCAGCGGGATCAGTCTGGTCAGAATCTGCGGAATGATGATATATCGGTATACCTGCCATTTTGTCAGTCCGATTGCTGCTCCGCTCTCATACTGATGCTTCGGTATCGAGATCAGCGCGCCTCTGACGAGATCTCCCATCTCTGCCGTACCCCACAGCGTAAATACAATCACCGCGCTCGTCTCTCCGGAGAGATTAATGCCAAAGGATTTTGTCAATCCGAAAAATACGAGAAATAACAGCACCAGCTGCGGCATAATACGAATAAATTCCAGATAGATTTTGGTCAGCGCCTTCGTGACCGGATGTTTTACCGTCATCAGCATTCCCAGCAGAATACCAAGAACGATAGATAAGGCTACCGAAATCATGGAAATCCGGATGGTCACCCACAGCCCCAGAAGAAGCCGCTGCAGATTGTTTCCCATGAACAACACTCTAATTCCCAAATCCTGCATAACGGAGCCTCCTTTCCAGTACTGCTGCCAGAATGGAAACCGGCAGTAAAATGATCAGATACGCAACCACCAGCATCAGGAGCGCTTCATCCGTCTTGTAATACAATCCGATCAGATCCTTTGCCACATACATCAGATCTGCCAATGCCACCACGCTGAACACGGATGTTTCCTTGATCAGGAAAATCACGTTTGCGCAGAGCGCCGGAACGGAAACAGATAATGCCTGCGGCAGAACCACATACCGGATTACCTGCCTCTGTTTCATGCCGAGGGCCAACGCCGCTTCCTCCTGCCGCTTCTCAACGGACTCCATACCGCTTCGAAACGCCTCCGCCATATAGCTGCCTCCGAGAAAACAAAGACCGATGATCGCGCAGCCCTCTGAACTGATGCTGATGCCTGCCTTTGGCAGCCCGAAATAGAGGAAAAACAGCTGTACCAGAAGCGGTGTATTCCGCGACAGCTCAATATACACTGCTGAGATCTGTCTGAGTACCGGGACTTTGAAATACTGGATCATTGAGATCACCAGTCCCACAATCAGGGAAAGCGCGATGCCGATCAGTCCGATGCCGATGGTCAGCTTTGTCGCTTCCACATAAAGTGGTATGTATTCGGCTATAAATCCTGTATCCATCTCAAAGCTTCCTCCCGATCTATCTGTCTTTTTATTTTCATATATTCCCTATCGGTTTTGTATGTTTTAGGAATGTTAGAATCATAACACTATAAAAAGAATCTGTCAACCTCTATTTTTTATTTTTTTGAAGGAATACGGAATATAGCAATGGGCAACCATAAATTCCAGTATGACATTTCTTCAAAATTTTGCAAAAAACAAGAGCCTTGCACTACGCAAAGCTCTTGCAATAAAAAACAATATTCCTTTTTGTATGGATTTATTTAAAATATGCCACTCCACTCTCGAAAATCTTCATATCCTGCTCGCCGTAGATGTTGACTGCGACTGCGTCGCCGTGGCGCTCAGAGTGAGCCATCTTGCCGAGAACTCGTCCGTCAGGACTTGTGATACCCTCGATCGCCATGTAAGAGCCGTTGACATTCCACTCCTCATCCATGGTCGGATTGCCGGATTCGTTCACGTACTGGGTAACGACCTGTCCGTTCTCGAAGAGCTTATCCAGCCACTCCTTCGGTGCGACAAAGCGTCCCTCTCCGTGGGAAGCAGGGTTCGTGTATACGCCGCCCAGCGTTGCGCCTGCCATCCAGGGTGACTTGTTGGAAACGACCTTTGTGTAGACCATCTTGCTGATATGGCGTCCGATGGTGTTATAGGTCAGCGTCGGAGAATCTGCGGTCTGCTCAGTGATCTTTCCGTAAGGAACGAGACCCAGCTTGATCAGTGCCTGGAATCCGTTACAGATACCGAGTGCCAGTCCATCACGCTCATTTAACAGCTTCATGACTTCCTCGCTGATCTTCTCACTGCGGAACGCATTGGCAAAGAACTTTGCGCTTCCCTCCGGCTCATCACCTGCGGAGAATCCGCCGGGGAACATGATGATCTGTGCCTGTGCGATTGCCTTTGTAAACTCATCTACAGAATCCCGGATACCTGCTGCATCCAGATTCTTGAATACCTTTGTGATCACGTTTGCGCCTGCGCGCTCAAATGCCTTTGCACTGTCGTACTCGCAGTTGGTTCCGGGGAATACCGGAATAAATACGGTAGGCTTTGCCACTTTATTCTTGCATACATAGATCTCTTTTGCCTCATAAAGACCGGTCTTCACATCACTCTTATCATCAACCGCAACGGTCGGGAATACTTTTTCCAGTGTTCCGGTCCAAACAGCAATTGCCTCGTCCATCGGCAGGGTCATCTCGTCATAGACAAAAGATCTCGTATCGTTGACGCGACCGATCACTGCCATTGCACTTTCCAGTCCGGCTGCCACAAATGCCTCTTTCACCGCATCCACAGATGCTACCGGCACTTCTGCCACGAGACTTCCGAATGCAGGAGCAAACAATGTCCCTTTCGAAACGCTGCTGTCAATCGTCACACCCAGCTTGTTACCGAAGCCCATCTTGCTGACAGCGGCCGCGATACCCTTGCCATCCAGCGCATAGGCAGAAACGATTGCCTGCTTTCCAATCAGCGCGTGGATCGTATCATAGAGCTTCATCGCCTGCTCATAATCCGGCAGATCGTAGGCATCCTTTGCCATTGTAAAGAGCATCAGTTTGTTTCCTGCTGTCTTCAATTCCGGAGTAATCACATCCTGCTTTGTCGCTACATCCACAGCGAAAGATACCAGTGTTGGCGGAACATCGATATCGTTAAAGGTTCCGGACATGGAATCCTTTCCTCCGATAGAAGGCAGTCCCAGCGAAATCTGCGCCTGATAAGCACCGAGAAGTGCCGCAAAAGGCTGGCTCCAGCGGGAAGGCTCCTCGCTCATGCGGCGGAAGTATTCCTGGAAGGTAAAACGAACCTTGGAATAATCACCGCCTGCTGCCACGATACGTGACAGAGATTCTACAACTGCATAAGCTGCGCCATGATACGGGCTCCAGCTTGATAAATACGGATCAAAACCGTAAGACATCATCGTCACGGTGTCACACTTGCCCTCCAATACCGGCAGCTTCGCCACCATGGACTGTGTCTCGGTCAGCTGATAGCGTCCACCATAAGGCATGTATACGCTTCCGGCACCGATGGAACCGTCAAAACGCTCCACCAGACCTTTCTGTGAGCAGACATTTAAGTCTTTTAATGTCTCTACCCAGGCTGTCTTTACATCATTCTGCTCCAGAGCATCCGCCACTGCAGGCAACTCATATTTCTTGAAGAAATTCTCAGACTCTTCCGGAATATCCACTGCAACGGTTGTCTCCTGATGCGCGCCGTTCGTATCGAGGAATGCACGGGAAATATTGACGATCTCCTTACCTCTCCACTCCAGAACCAGACGCGGCTCCTCGGTCACAGTTGCCACCTCAACAGCCTCCAGATTTTCTTCTGCGGCATATTTTAAGAACTGCTCCACATCCGCAGGAGAGACAACAACTGCCATACGCTCCTGAGACTCGGAAATTGCCAGTTCCGTGCCGTCCAGACCAGCATATTTCTTCGGTACAAGGTCAAGATTCACGCGCAGTCCGGCAGCCAGCTCGCCGATTGCCACGGACACGCCGCCCGCACCAAAATCGTTACATTTCTTAATCATGTGAGACACTTCAGGTCTGCGGAACATGCGCTGCAGCTTACGCTCGGTCGGCGCATTTCCTTTCTGAACCTCTGCGCCGCATACTGCGGTAGACTGTGTATTGTGCGCCTTGGAAGAACCGGTCGCACCACCAATACCGTCACGTCCGGTACGTCCGCCCAGCAGAATGATCACATCTCCGGGATCAGAAGTCAAACGCTGTACGGCACTTCTGGGCGCAGCACCCATCACCGCACCGATCTCCATACGCTTTGCCACATAGCCGGGATGATAGATTTCCTTTACATATCCGGTGGCCAGTCCGATCTGATTGCCGTATGAACTGTAACCCTGTGCGGCGCCGCGCACAAGCTTTTTCTGCGGCAGCTTTCCGGGGATGGTATCTTTTACGGATACCGTCGGATCAGCAGCACCGGTCACACGCATTGCCTGATAAACATCGGTACGTCCTGACAGAGGATCACGGATCGCGCCACCCAGACAGGTCGCAGCACCACCGAAGGGCTCGATCTCCGTGGGATGGTTGTGGGTCTCGTTCTTGAAGTTGACCAGCCACTCCTCGGTCTTTCCGTCGATCTCTACCGGAACAACGATGGAGCAGGCATTGATCTCATCAGATTCCTCCTGATCCTCCAGCTTGCCCTCTTTTTTCAGGCGCTTCATCGCCATGAGAGCCAGATCCATCAGACAGACAAACTTATCGTCTCTGCCCGCATACATCTTCTGATGCGTCTCTAAATAATCCTTGTAGGTATCCTCCATGGGTGCACGGTAATAGCCGTCGCCAAAGGTCACATCCGTCAGCTCCGTAGAGAATGTGGTGTGGCGGCAGTGATCGGACCAGTAAGTATCCAACACACGTACCTCCGTCACGGAAGGATCACGCTTCTCCTCATTTTTGAAATAATTCTGGATATGCAGAAAATCCTTAAAGGTCATCGCCAGATTGAGCGAATCATACAGTTCCTTTAAACCAGCCTCTGCCATATCGATAAAGCCGTCAAAGATCTTTACATCCTCCGGCTCCGGGAAATCCTGTACGAGTGTTTCAGGCTTGTCCATACCTGTCTCGCGGGAATCCACCGGATTGATGCAGTGCTTCTTGATGGCTTCCAGCTGCTCATCATCTATTTCGCCCTCGATCACGTAGGTAGTCGCAGAGCGGATGATCGGCTCCTCCTCCTCATTCAAAAGACGCACACACTGTACAGCGGAATCCGCACGCTGATCAAACTGACCCGGCAGATATTCCACGCTGAACACAGCTGCTCCCTTTGCATCAAAGGTCTCCTCATACAGATCATCTACCGGTGGCTCAGAGAATACAGTTACCTTTGCCTTCTCATAGGTATCATCCGAAATATTTTCAATATCATAGCGGATCAGCACCCGCACATTTGTCACCGTCTTGATTCCGAGATAGCTTTTGATCTCTGATTTCAGATCCTTTGCTGCTACCGCAAAATCAGGTTTCTTCTCCGCATATACGCGACGCACATTACTCATGATTGTTCCTCCGTTTAGTTGTATCTATTATATAACTATTCAGCCCCTATCTCGATTCCGCTAAAGCTCCATCTCGATATGGCTTCTCGCCAAAGAAATATACAAAAATGCAGTCACTCATGCAAGCATGATTCCTACATTTTTTGTATATTGCCTTGGCTCTGAATAGTTATATAATAATCAGAAATCACAAAGATTGCAACCTTTTTGCCGGAAATGAATTATTTCTTAAGCCTTCTTACTCTCCCAAAACTCCGAGAGCAGCCTGTCAACGCTCTCCAGCGTGCAGCTTTTGCAGTCCTCCCACTCCCTCGGAAAAAGTCTTCGGTTATCATACTGCAAAAAACGCTCGTCCAAAAGCGCGATGACACCCACATCCGAAAGCGTCCGGATCACACGCCCCGCCGCCTGCTGCACTTTATTCATTCCGGGGAAACGATATACATAGTCAAACCCGTTCCCACCGCGGGCATCAAAAAAGTTTTTCAGTATCTCACTTTCTCCGCCAATCTGCGGAATTCCCGTTCCAACAATGATCGCACCGATGAGCTGATCATCCCTCAGATCCACGCCCTCACCGAAAATGCCTCCCATCACGCAGAACGCCACCATCGAATGTTCGCGTTCCCTGGAAAACTCCTGCAGAAATTCCTCACGCTGCTGCTCACGCATATTCTGCATTTGCAGGATCACATCAATCTGCTCTCCTGCCAGATACGCAAACTGCTCCTCCACATCAAGCATCATCTTATAGGACGGAAAAAACGCGATATAATTTCCCTTTTTCGCCTGTGCAATTCTATCTATATAGGAAGCAATACGGACAAACTCTTCCTCCGTTCGCCTCGTATACTTGCTGCTTACATCCCTGCCTACAAATAACAGCCGTTGATCCGGTGTGAATACAGAATGGGCATACACTGCATAATTGTCAGTCTTCGTGGAGAGCAGACTCTTGTAATACCGGATTGGAAGCAGTGTCCCTGAAAAAAAGACCGTAGAATGTGCTTTGTCCAGACAGGTCTGCAGGTTGCGTGACGGATCTGCGCAATACAGCTTCAGCGCAAAGCTTCCGTCCTCCTCCATGGATGAATAGATCACATAGTTTTCGTCGACCAGTTCGTAAATATTCAGAAAATTGCGAAGTCCAAAGTAAAACTCCATGACCTCATCCCGCTCCGGTATCGTCAGCGGCTTCTGTAAAAAGCGCTCCATCTCCGATGCCAGCCGCATCAGCGCAAAGACCAGATCATTGATGGACTCGTGCAACATATAATCCTCACACTCCCGCTTGTAGGTCAGCATGATCCTGTTTACGCGCTCCAGTTCCCGCTCCACCTTTTTACTATACGGCTTCAAAAGCCTTTTGACTGCCAGTACATCCTCCTTCACGATCCGTTCGGAATACATCTGTCTGCCCCTCTCCACAAGGTTGTGCGCCTCATCCACTAAAAAGAGGTAATCGCCCCTGTTTCCTTCTGCAAAAAAACGTTTTAAATAGACGGTCGGATCAAAGACATAATTGTAATCCCCGACGATCACATCGCTCCAAGTGGAAACATCCAGACACAGCTCGAATGGGCAGACCATATATTTGTCCGCCTGTGCCAGCAGCACTTCCCTCGAAAAGCAGTCCTCCTGCTGCAAAAGATCAAACACCGCATCATTGACCCGGTCAAAATGTCCTTTTGCGTAGGGACAAGCGTCCGGATTGCACTCAGGTTTTTCGCATTTGCATAATTTTTCTTTTGCGGTAATCTGAACGACCTTTCCCAGGTAACCATGCGCCCGAAACACGGCAAAGGTCTCCATCGCCACGGTTGCAGTCACCGTCTTTGCCGTCAGATAAAAGATCTTCTCCCCCTGTCCTTCTCCCACCGCACGTACCGCCGGAAACAACACAGATATCGTTTTTCCGGTTCCGGTCGGTGCCTGGATAAACAGATTCTTCCTTCGCAAAATCGTGCGGTACACATCTGACACGAGATCTTTCTGCCCCGGCCGATAGTCATACGGGAACTCCAGATTTTTAATGGAAGCAATACTTATCTGGTGCCACTCATACTGAAAATCCGCCCACTTATGGTATTCCTTCATCAGCGCATGAAACCACACCTCTAATTCTGTAAAAGCGGCACATTCATAAAAACGATTGACCTCTTCCGTATCCAAGTCACAGTAAGTCATCTGGATACCGATCTCCTCCAGCTCATTCTGTAATGCGTAAATATATGCATAGCATTTCGCCTGCGCCAGATGCACCGGAATCGGTCTCTCCATCCTCGTCACATCCTGATAGACACCCTTGATCTCATCAATACATGTGATATCCTCCCTTGTAAAAATACCGTCAGCGCGACCTTCGATCGTGAGCACATAGCGATCAGTCGGAATATCCAGACGCAAAGGTACTTCCGCACTGTAGGAGCTGCCCATGGCCCGTTGCAGCTTTTTATGGATCCGTGTGCCCTCCTGCATGGCGTTCATCTGCAGCCCCCGGCTCATGCGGTTATCAATATCTCCGGAACGCAACAAAAACTCCACCAGGTTACGCACTGAAATGCGTACCTGCTGGAGTGGTTGTCTCTGCGCTTCAATCTCATTTTCCTTTGAAGGTAATTCTCTTAATTCCATGTTCTTTACTTTGGCTCCCGGACTGCCGTTCACCCCCGGCGGCTATGAAGAACAAACACGGTTCTTACCGGTATTCTTTGCCTGATACAATGCCTGATCTGCCTGATCAAAGAAATTACTGGCCGTATCCCATGACCTGTCGTACTCTGCCACACCAAGACTCACTGTAAACTGATGAGTATCTCCGGTTGCGTCCGTGAATACGGTATCTGCAAATCTTTTCCGGATCGTGTTGGCACGAGTCAGTGCGTCCTTTTTATGACAGCCGCCCACAATCAGCACAAACTCCTCACCGCCATAACGAGCAGAAAAATCCTTGCTGCCACAGTAATTTTTGAAAATACCAGCCAGTCCCAACAGTACCTCATCGCCAAATGCGTGACCATATGTATCATTTACCCGCTTAAAATTATCAATATCTGCAATCAGCAGGCAAAAACATGCATCCTCCCGCTCCTTCTCCGGAATCTGTTCAAAGGAATGCATTCTCTTTTCCAATTCCTCATAAAAGCACTCATGATTGTACAGACCGGTCGCCGCATCCATACGCGTCGCATCACCTAAAAGCATCGTCTGGTCATGAACATAGGTCGCATTGTAATAAATCATCGCGCCCAAACTGAACATTCCAATGGCATCAATGAGCTGCCAGTACGGTTCTACCCCGTAATCCTGCATAAAAAATATGATCAGATGTCTGAGCAGAATCATCACTGCAAACAAAATCGTCTGGGTCTTCACCCAGCGCTGATCCGTCCAGACCGGATAAGTCACGATCACACCAAACACCAGTCCATCGAGAATCGTGAGACCTGACGGATGTGCCAAAAGCATCAACACATAAATATTCAGAATAATATAGGATACAATATGATGCAGCTCCTTCTCTCTTCTCATGACCGCAAAATAATAAATCAGATAGATAGCACCCGTCACAAGAATCGGTACCACACACTCGAACACCATATTCGTCTGATAATCGCCAAAGATTGCCACCAGAACCAGCCAGCACATATTCATAACGGAATAACACCACCACAAACTCTTCATGCAGGTGCCAACTGTATTGCCCAGTTTTTTATCTCTTTGTTTGTTATAAGCTTCGAGTGCTCTCATATTTTGTCTTCCTTATATTTATTTCCAAGTCAAATGATCTGACGCAAAAAAATTATAATCTTATCTAATTGTACCATATTCCATCATATTTGCAATGCACGATTTGTTAATTTCTCTATTTTACACAATTTTATTGGGCTTTGAACAAAAAAAATTATTAAAAAGGTGTTTTCACCCTTATTATTTTTTGCCTATAGACACATGCAACGAAAAACGATACACTGATTTTATCTAAATCATATTAATGGAGAGGTATTTTTTATGTCAAAATACATGATGGCATTAGATGCAGGAACTACAAGCAACCGCTGTATTCTCTTTAATGAAAAAGGCGAGATGTGCAGCGTGGCCCAGAAAGAATTCACACAGTATTTTCCAAAGCCCGGCTGGGTAGAACATGACGCAGAAGAGATCTGGTCCACACAGCTGGAAGTCGCAAAGGCAGCGATGACAAACGTCCATGCCACTGCCGCAGACATTGCTGCCATCGGTATTACCAACCAGCGTGAAACCACCATTGTGTGGGATAAAAATACCGGAACACCTGTATATCATGCAATCGTATGGCAGTGCCGCAGAACTTCCGGATATTGTGATTCTCTAAAAGAAAAAGGTCTGACAGATACATTCCGCTCCAAGACCGGTCTGGTCATTGACGCATATTTTTCAGGTTCTAAGATCAAATGGATTCTCGATCATGTAGCAGGCGTCCGGGAGCGGGCCGAGAAAGGCGAATTGCTGTTTGGTACCGTTGAGACATGGCTGATCTGGAAGCTGACCAAGGGCAATGTACACGTTACAGACTACTCGAATGCGGCAAGAACTATGCTGTTCAACATCAACACCTTACAGTGGGATGATGAGATCTTAGCGGAGTTAAATATCCCCAAATGCATGCTTCCAACACCCATGCCCTCCAGCTATGTATACGGCGAGGCTGCCCCGGAATTCTTTGGCAGGCCGATCCCCATCGCGGGTGCTGCCGGCGATCAGCAGGCTGCATTATTCGGGCAGACCTGTTTCCATGAAGGCGATGCAAAGAATACTTACGGAACCGGCTGTTTTCTTCTGATGAACACCGGTGAAAAACCTGTATTCTCCAACAATGGCCTGGTCACAACCATCGCCTGGGGACTTGACGGCAAGGTAAATTACGCATTAGAGGGTTCTATCTTCGTTGCCGGTGCTGCCATCCAGTGGCTTCGGGACGAGCTGAAATTCATTGATTCCGCTCCCGATTCCGAATATCTGGCACGCAAGGTAAATGATACCAACGGATGCTACGTAGTGCCCGCATTTACCGGTCTGGGCGCTCCCTACTGGGATCAGTATGCCAGAGGAACGATCGTAGGTCTGACCCGCGGTGTCAACAAATATCATATCATCCGCGCTACCCTGGAATCAATCGCTTATCAGGTAAATGATGTATTGACAGCTATGAAAGCTGATTCCGGTATTGATCCGGCATCTTTAAAGGTGGACGGCGGCGCTTCCGCCAACAATTTACTCATGCAGATGCAGGCAGACATCATTCAGGCTCCAGTGGATCGTCCGGTCTGTGTAGAGACTACCGCCATGGGAGCTGCCTATCTGGCGGGTCTGGCAGTCGGCTACTGGTCAGACAAGGAAGATGTAATCAAAAACCGGGCAACCGACCGCCCATTTACACCGAAAATCTCTGCAGATGTCGCTGCCAGAAAGGTAAAAATGTGGAAGAAGGCGGTTACATGTGCGTTTCATTGGGCAAAGGAAGACTAAAAAAGCAGCTTCCTATACCGGTTCAGGCACGCAAACAATTCCTCTCGTCTTGGCATCGCAAGATTACCCGGAAGATCGCTACCCTGTCCGTGTTTCGCACAAAGCGCTGCAAAGCCTTCCTTTTCCATCTTTTCATACAGCGGATTCAGCAGCTCCTGCACCGTACGCGTTCCATTGAAGCCTGACTCTTCCATATACTTCATCACATACGCGAGCGTCTGCAGCTGCCCGCTGTCCACCAGTTGCTCCACATAACGCAGATCGATCATCTCCTGACCAATGGAAATGCCTTCCCGGCCCTGTGTCTTTAATTTAATCCGTCCTTTATAGTACACGTCCTCATGCCTTTCCGGT
>JALELN010000067.1 GCA_022771765.1 Lachnospiraceae bacterium
TAACTCAGCAAACATCAAGAACCGTCAGCCGATCGGTACGATGTTTGTAAAAGCTCCGGAGTCATTGCCTGAGTTCTACACCGAGATCATTGAGGATGAGCTGAATGTAAAGAAGGTAGAGTTTACGGATGATGTCAGCAAGTACACAGACTATACATTCAAGCCTCAGCTGCGCACGGTAGGACCGAAATACGGCAAGTTCCTGGGACAGATCCAGAAGGCACTGGCTGAACTGGACGGCAATGCTGCTATGGCAGAACTCAAGTCCAAAGGAAGCATTACACTTGACAGTGTTTCTGCAGATGTTGTACTATCAGAGGAAGATCTGTTGATCACAATGACACAGATGGAGGGCTATCAGACCGAAGGTGACAATACGGTGACTGTTGTTCTGGATACAAACCTGACAGAGGAACTCATTCAGGAAGGATTTGTTCGTGAGATCATCAGCAAGATCCAGACGATGCGTAAGGAAGCCGGTTTTGAGGTCATGGACCGCATCCGTGTATCTTACATTGCCGACGGCACGGTGGCAGACATCTTTGCCGCGCACGGAGATGAGATCTGTGGCGAAGTGTTGGCAGATGCACTTACATCGGGGGGTGTAAGCGGATACGAGAAGGAATGGAATATTAACGGGGAAAAAGTTGTACTGGGAGTAGAAAAGAACGCATGAAATTACCATTTTTCAAGTCCCGTGACCTGAGAGGAGGAACACAGATGAAAAACGAGATTTTCGAGAAGGAGACATTTATCAAAAATGTCAAGAACACGGTGAAAAGCCTGTTTCGTAAGGAGCTCTCTGAGGCGAGCCAGCAGGAGATTTATCAGGCAGTCAGTTTTGTGGTAAAAGAGGTTATCATTGATCAGTGGCTGGCAACGCAGAAAACGATGGAGAAGAATGATCCCAAGACCGTTTATTATATGTCTATGGAGTTTTTGGTAGGTCGTGCGTTGGGAAATAACCTGATTAACCTGACTGCTTACGATGAGGTCAAGGAAGCGCTGGAGGAGCTTGGCCTGGATATCAATGTGATTGAGGATCAGGAGCGCGACCCGGCGCTTGGAAACGGTGGTCTGGGACGCCTGGCAGCCTGCTTTATGGAGTCCTTGTCTACACTGGGCTATCCGGCATACGGCTGTGGTATCCGTTATCGCTACGGTATGTTCCGCCAGAAGATCAAGGATGGTTATCAGGTGGAAGAGCCGGACAACTGGTTAAAGGACGGTTATCCTTTTGAACTGCGCCGCCCGGAGTATGCTTATACGGTAAAATTCGGTGGTTATGTCCGCTCAGAGTATGATCAGGCAACCGGAAAGACACGCTTTGTTCATGAGAACTATCAGGCAGTAACGGCGATCCCGTATGATATGCCGATCATCGGTTACAATAACAATGTTGTAAATACGCTTATGATCTGGGATGCAGAGCCGGTAGAGTGTTTCAAGCTGGATTCCTTTGACAAGGGCGATTACTATAAGGCTGTCGAGCAGGAGAATCTGGCACGCAATCTTGTGGATGTTCTTTATCCGAATGATAACCATGTACAGGGCAAGGAACTGCGTCTGCGCCAGCAGTATTTCTTCGTTTCTGCCAGTGTACAGCGTGCGATTGCGAAGTTTATGAAGAATCATGACGATATCCATGATCTGCCGAAGAAGGTCACCTTCCAGATGAATGATACCCATCCGACCGTGGCTGTCGCAGAGCTGATGCGAATCTTACTGGATGAGTATGGTCTGGACTGGAACGATGCATGGAAGATCACGACACAGACCTGCGCTTACACGAATCATACGATCATGGCAGAGGCGCTGGAGAAATGGCCCATCGAGATCTTCTCCCGCCTGCTTCCCCGTATTTATCAGATCGTGGAGGAGATTAACCGCCGCTTCATTTTGCAGATTCAGGCTAGCTTCCCCGGCGATCAGCACATGATCGAGAAGATGGCAATCGTCTATGACGGAAAAGTGAAGATGGCACATCTGGCGATTGCAGCCAGCTACTCTGTCAATGGTGTGGCAAAGCTGCATACCGAGATTCTGAAAAATCAGGAGCTGAAGGAGTTCTACCAGATGTTCCCTGAGAAGTTCAATAACAAGACGAATGGTATTACCCAGAGACGTTTCCTGTTACATGCGAATCCGCTGCTGGCAAGCTGGATCACCGATCATATCGGAAATGACTGGATCACTGATCTGAGCCACTTAGAGCGTCTGGCTGTTTATGCGGATGACGAGAAGGCTCAGGCTGAATTTATGAACATCAAGTATCAGAACAAGCTGCGTCTCGCAAAATATATCAAGGAGCACAATGGCATTGAGGTGAATCCTCGCTCTATTTTCGACTGTCAGACTAAACGTCTGCATGAGTACAAGAGACAGCTCATGAACATTTTACATGTGATGTATTTGTATAATCAGCTGAAGGCGCATCCGGATATGGACTTCTATCCGAGAACCTTCATTTTTGGTGCAAAGGCAGCAGCCGGTTATAAGAACGCAAAGCTGACGATCAAGCTGATCAACAACGTGGCTGACGTGATCAATAATGACGCAAGCATTAACGGCAAGATCAAGGTCGTATTCATCGAGGACTACTGCGTATCCAACGCGGAGATCATTACGGCGGGCGCAGATGTTTCCGAGCAGATCTCTACTGCCAGCAAGGAGGCATCCGGTACCGGTAACATGAAGTATATGTTAAACGGAGCAATCACCATCGGAACGATGGATGGCGCAAATGTAGAGATGGTCGAGGAAGTCGGTGAGGAGAATATCGTGATCTTCGGTATGAGCGCGGATGAGGTCATCGCTCATGAGAAGGCAAGAGATTATGATCCGATGCAGATTTTCAATAACGATCCGGAGATTCGTCAGGTGCTCATGCAGCTCATCAACGGTTTCTACTCAAAGAATGATACAGAGCTGTTCCGTGACCTGTACAATTCACTGTTAAATACACAGTCAACGCAGTATGCGGACACCTACTTTACACTGGCTGACTTCCGTTCTTATGCGGAGGCACAGAAGAAGATTTCAGAGATGTATAAGGATGAGAAGGGTTGGGCAAAGAAGGCGATTCTTAATACTGCTCACGCAGGCAAGTTCTCTTCTGACCGCACGATCCAGCAGTATGTTGACGAGATCTGGCATCTGGATAAGATGACTGTAAAGGTAGAGGATTAAATTTTTTCAATAAGGAGAACAGACAATGGCAAATCAGAATCCGATCGTGACGATCGAGATGGAAAACGGCGATATCATGAAGGCAGAATTGTATCCTGAGATCGCCCCGAATACCGTAAACAATTTTATCAGCCTGATCAAAAAGGGCTACTATGACGGTGTGATCTTTCATCGTGTGATTCCCGGCTTTATGATTCAGGGCGGAGATCCGGACGGCACCGGTATGGGCGGTCCCGGATACAGCATCAAGGGTGAATTTTCACATAATGGTTTTCAGAACGATTTGAAGCATACGCCGGGTGTCCTTTCTATGGCGCGCACGATGATCCCTGATTCCGCGGGAAGCCAGTTTTTCATCATGCATGAGACCAGTCCGCATTTGGATGGGGAGTATGCCGCATTCGGTAAGGTGATCGAGGGCCTTGAGGTCGTAGATAAGATTGCAAGGGTAAAAACCGATTATTCTGATCGTCCGATGGAAGAGCAGAAGATGGCAAAGGTGATCGTAGAGACCTTTGGTGTGGATTACCCCGAACCGGAGAAATGTTAGACCGGGCGGAAGCGCTGTTCCAGTCCGTAAAAAGTATAGAATATGTCTGCTATCGCGCCAGCGAGGTGACAGATGATGAGTTAAAACGCCTGCTTCGGGAACTTCCCGGGGCGGGCGTTACGCTTATAGAGCTGGATGCGTTGGAAAAGAGCGGTGTCGGGAATGATGTGGCAGGAAATGGCGGTGCTTTGGTTTCTCTGTGCCCGGAGGCGACACTGCTGCTGGCGGGCTCAAGGCAGACGCTGGCACTGGCGAAGAATACAAAGATGGCGACAGTGGGATACGGACAGCTTGTGGCAGAGGCGAGTGCAGATGCTACCGGCAGAGCGGGTGACAATGACGAAACAGATGAGGCTGTGGACGTACGGGCAGATATCCTTGTCGAGGGCTTCGAGGAGGTCGATGTGCAGTTTTTAGACCGGATCATGAAGCGCGCTCAGGGACTGCCCTGGATCGCGGTTGTGACAGATCGCTGTTATCTGCGGGAGATCACAATGGATGATCTGGATGATCTGTTTGCTCTGTACGCGCAGCCCGGCATTACGGATTATACGGAGCCGCTTTATGACCGGCCCCGGGAGGAACAGTATACAAGAGATTATATTGAAAAAATGTATCGCTTTTACGGCTATGGAATGTGGCTGGTGTGTGACCGGGAGAGCGGTGCCCTTATCGGGCGTGCGGGATTTTCTCATCAGGATCTTGGTGACGAGATCGTACTGGAGATGGGCTATATCATCGGTGTGCCCTATCAGAGACAGGGATATGCGACGGAGGTTTGCGAAAAGCTGGTGGAATTTGCACGCGCGAACCTGTCGGATTTTGGCACGCTGAACTGCTTTGTGGAGCCGGGCAATACAGCGAGTCGCGGGCTGATGGATAAACTGTTGTTTCAACGGACAGGGGAAGTGAAGATCGGTGAAAAATCGATGACGCGGTATCAAAAAGAGCTGTGGTAACTATTCAGAACAGTTACGAGCTGTGATTTGCCGGAATATTGTGGACGAACCCTGCATAGATTGTACCACTAGGATCGGAAACTACTTTATAGTTTCGATAAAACTTTAGCGGGGAGGAAAATTATGGAACGACAGGCAAAAAAAGAATCAATGCTGATACCGGTCATGGCGATTCTGGTGACGATGTATATTGTTACGGGTGTGCTGCTTTTATTGCTGGCATTTCTCATGTACCGGGTGGATTTGTCAGAGCCGGTTGTAAACGGCGCAATTATCGCGATTTACATTATCGCGGGATTTTTTGGCGGTTTCCTGATTGGAAAAAAAGCGGGCGTAAAAAAATATCTGTGGGGACTTCTCATGGGAGCGCTCTACTATGGTGTGCTGCTTCTGGTTGGTGTAATTCTGCATCAGGGGCTGGGCGGAGCACCCGTGCATCTGCTCTCAACAATGGTGTTGTGCCTGCTGTCGGCGACTGCTGGCGGGATGATCAGTTGAAAAATAACTGTTGAAGTCTGGAGGTGGATGTGATATAATCCACCCTAGGTATTGCTGAAAGGAGCGAAAAAATATGAAGCACGTACAGACATTAAACACAAGAAAGTTACAGAACACTGTAAAGAAGGGCGGATGCGGTGAGTGCCAGACTTCCTGCCAGTCAGCATGCAAGACTTCCTGCACCGTAGGAAATCAGACCTGCGAGCAGTGCAAATAAGTTTCTGTCAACAAACAAAAAAGATTTTCCAAGAGACCGTTCGCGTTGCGGACGGTCTCTGAACTGTCTATGAGAAAGGAAAAACGATACAGTGATTCATCAGTATCAGAACAATGGTTACAATATCGTTCTGGATGTAAACAGCGGTGCGATCCACGTGGTGGACGAGCTGATGTATGAGGTGATCGGTCTGTATGAGGATCATTCACCGGAGGAGATCAAGACTCAGCTGTCAGACAAATATGATGCGGCTGAGATTGATGAGGCACTCTCCGAGATCGGGGAGCTGATCGCGAACAAGGAACTGTTTACACCGGATGAATATGAAGATTATATAGAAGAGTTAGGGAAAAACCGTCCGACGGTTGTAAAGGCATTGTGCCTGCACATTGCCCATGACTGCAACCTCGCTTGCAAATACTGTTTTGCGGAGGAGGGCGAGTATCACGGAAAGCGCGAGCTGATGTCCTACGAGGTGGGCAAGGCGGCACTTGATTTTCTCGTTGCAAACAGCGGCAACAGACGGAATCTGGAAGTGGATTTCTTTGGCGGCGAACCGACATTGAATTTTCAGGTAGTGAAGGATCTGGTTGCCTATGGTCGCAGTCTGGAAAAGGAGCATGACAAGAAGTTTCGTTTTACACTGACGACAAATGGTGTCCTTCTAAATGATGATATCATGGAGTTCGCCAACCGAGAGATGGATAACGTAGTGCTGAGTATCGACGGACGTCCCGAGGTACATAACCGCATGCGTCCGTTCCCCAACGGTTCCGGCAGCTATGATCTTGTGGTGCCGAAATACAGGAAATTTGCGGACAGCAGAAATCAGGAGCGCTACTATGTGCGTGGAACATTTACACATTACAATCTTGATTTTGCGGAGGATGTGCTGCATCTGGCGGATCTGGGCTTTAAACAGATTTCCGTGGAGCCTGTCGTAGCACCGGACACTGCTGATTACGCGATCCGCGAAGAGGATCTGCCCCGGCTGTATGAGGAGTACGATAAGCTGGCGCGGGAGATGATCGAAAGGCATAAAAGTGGAGATGATTTCAATTTCTTCCACTTTATGATAGATTTAGAGGGAGGCCCTTGTGTGGCAAAACGCTTATCGGGCTGCGGTTCGGGTACGGAGTACCTGGCTGTGACACCCTGGGGAGACCTCTATCCGTGCCATCAATTTGTTGGTAACGAAAAATTTTTACTTGGAAATGTGTATGAGGGCGTAAAGCATGACGAGATCGTTGCTGATTTCAAGTCCTGCAATGTGTATTCCAAGGAAAAATGCAAGAACTGTTTTGCGAGATTTTATTGCAGCGGAGGTTGTGCGGCAAATTCATACAACTTCCACGGAAGCATCCACGATGCTTATGACATCGGATGCGCACTGCAAAAGAAGCGTGTGGAGTGCGCGATTATGATAAAAGCGGCACTTGCACAAGAAGATTAAAAAAGAGAGGATAAACAAGTCATGAAGAAGAACAAGAGCGTAGCAATTCTGGCAGTCGTTCTGGCTGTTGTTGTAGCACTCGGCTATTACGCGTCGATCATTCTTTCAAGTACAGGTAAGGGCGCAGGTCAGAACATTACTCTGGGTCTTGATCTGGCAGGTGGTGTCAGCATTACCTATCAGGTAGAGGATGAGGATGCAACTGCGGAGCAGATGAGTGATACCATCTACAAGCTGCAGAGACGTATTGAGTCCTATAGTACAGAAGCAACCGTTTACCAGAGCGGCGATGACCGTATCTGTATCGAAATCCCCGGTGTTACGGATGCAAACGATATTTTGGAGGATCTGGGTACTCCAGGTTCCCTGCAGTTCTGCGATCCGGACGGAAACGTATTTATGACCGGTGATGATGTTGTAGATGCGCAGCCAGGTACTTATAAAGACAACACCGGAAACAATGCGTACTGCGTAGATCTGGTACTTAGCGATGATGCCGCTGAGACTTTTTCAGATATTACCGGCGCAAATATCGGCAAAAATCTGCCGATTGTTTATGACGGTGAGGTCATCAGTAATCCGACCGTTCAGTCACAGATCAGTGGTGGTACAGCACAGATCACAGGTATGGCAAATTATGAGGAGGCTTCGCAGCTTGCTTCTCAGATCCGTATTGGTTCCCTGTCCTTGACATTGACAGAATTAGAGTCACAGGTTGTCGGTGCACAGCTTGGTGCTGAGGCAATGTCTTCTGCATTAAAGGCAGCGCTGATCGGTCTGGTACTCATTATTGTTTTCATGATTGCATATTACTGGATGTTAGGTGTGGCAGCTTCCGTTGCGCTGGTGATCTATTCCACACTGATGATCGCAGTGATTTACTGGTTTGATATTACACTGACATTGCCCGGTATCGCGGGTATCATCCTCGGTATTGGTATGGCGGTGGATGCAAACGTTGTTATTTACGGACGTATCCGTGAGGAACTTGCATCAGGAAAGAGTGTATACAATGCCATGAGGGATGGTTTTAAGAAAGCAACTTCTGCTATCGTGGATGGTAATGTGACTACCCTGATTGTGGCAGCAATCCTCGCATGGAAGGGGTCAGGTACGGTGAAGGGCTTTGCCTATACGCTGGCAATCAGTATCATTATTTCGCTGATTACATCACTGTTCGTGACCAGATATGTCGTTTATTCTTTCTACGGCATTGGCGTGAAAGATGAGAAATTCTACGGCAAGGCCAAAGAGTTAAAGACGATAAACTTTACGAAGCGCCGCCCCGTATTTTACGTGATTGCAGTCGCATGTATCGCAGCCGGATTTATCGGTATGGGTGTACACAGTGCAAAGGGTGAGGGTGCTCTGAACCTGAGTCTGGAATTTGTCGGCGGTACATCGAATACGGTATACTTCAATGAGGAGTACACGTTAGAGCAGATT
>JALELN010000069.1 GCA_022771765.1 Lachnospiraceae bacterium
TTACAGGAACATCTGCCATCTTTCACCAAATGATGGCTCTCTGAGAGGTGTTTTATTTGTACGACCTATCCCATTCGTTGCTTTTTTCTGCTTATTTTTTTACTATCTAATGTTTTATCACTTAAAAAAAATAAAATCAAGAAAAAAATTGCATAGATTTTATGGATCTCATAAGAGATTTTTATACAATTCAGCCAAACGACCTGGACAAATGATAATGAGAGTATCGGTGTGAAATAACGGAAAGACGTTGAGTTTCAGCGGTCTGCCCTGTATAATAGGGGGCAGGCAGTAACAAAGGACATATTTGCTTATAGCGGAAGGAGCCGGAAGAGGATATAGATATGAAGTTATTGGTGGTAGAAGATGATCGTGCATTAAATCAGGGAATTGCCTTGTCGCTGGTCGGAGAGACGGTGGTGCAGGCGTTTTGCGTGAAAGAAGCCAAAAACATGTTTGATGACAGCATTGATCTGGTGATCCTCGATGTCAACCTTCCGGATGGAAGCGGACTGGATCTGTGCCGCGAGATCCGAAAGAGCAGCCACGTCCCGATTATATTTCTGACGGCAAACGATATGGAGATTGACATTGTCACAGGGCTTGAAAGCGGTGCGGATGACTATATCACAAAGCCCTTTTCGCTTGCTGTGCTACGGGCGAGAGTCAATGCAGTGACGAGGCGGCGTTTGAGTGACGGAAGTCAATTTGAGTTTGGGAATTATTTCTTTGATTTTGATAATATGAAGTTTCTGGATGATGGTGTGCCTGTGGAACTGAGCAAAACGGAACAGCGCCTGTTAAAGCTGTTCGTGCAGAATATGGGACAGACCTTATCCCGGGAACTGCTGCTGCAGCGGATCTGGTCGGATGGAGCGGAATTTGTGGAAGAGAACGCACTGTCTGTAACGGTAAAGAGATTGCGTCAGAAGCTACCCGATGCGCCGATCAGGACTGTTTACGGCATCGGCTATGTGTGGGAGTAATAAGTATGCTTTCTATTATTTTGATGGTTGTGATCGTGATACTGGCTGTACTTGCGGGAATCATGTATGTGCGTACTTCAAACATTATGTCCCGTCTGGACAACATGATCGACCGGGCAATCGACAACACATTTTTGGAGAGTTCCTTTAACGAAAAAAAGCTTTCGAAGCTGGAGGCGAAGATGTACCGCTACCTGTCAGCAGGGAGCACCTCGCTTCGTCAGGTCAATCAGGAAAAAGACCGGATCAAAACGTTTATCGCGGATATTTCTCATCAGACGAAGACGCCGATATCCAATATTTTGCTGTATGTGCAGCTTTTGAAAGAAACACCTGAGCTGGATGAGGGAACGGGACAGATCGTCAGCCAGATCGAGACGCAGACAGAAAAACTAAGTTTTCTGATCGCATCCTTGGTCAAAACCTCGCGGCTGGAGAACGGGATCATTGCTGTTGCGCCAAAACATAACCGTGTTGGTGAATTGCTCCGGCAACTGGATCATGCGTATGCGTCCGGTGCAGGGCAGAAAGGCGTGACTTTTCGGGTGGCTAATTCGACTGATCCGGTGGCATATTTTGACTTTAAGTGGACGCTGGAGGCACTTTCAAATATCGTAGATAATGCCATCAAATACACACCGCCCGGTGGTTTGGTCACGGTGAGTGTCAGGGAATATGAATTGTTTGTGTGTATTGATGTGACAGACAGCGGGATCGGCATGACAGAGGAAGAGACGGCGAAGATCTTTACTCGTTTTTTTCGTTCGCCCCGGGTCTATGAGGAGAAGGGCGTGGGCATCGGGTTGTACTTGGCGCGGGAGATCGTGAGCAAAGAGGGTGGATACATGAAAGTGTCGTCCGAGCTTTCTAAGGGTTCTGTGTTTTCGATGTTTTTACCAAAACTTGCTGGGCATGATGACGGCTTACAAAAACAGCCTTGACAGAAGCATGTCGGGCGCTTATACTTTATTCAGGTCAGCCGAAGCAGGCTGAACAAAAATGTTTCTGTAAAGGTACTGAACAGAAACCTTTTGGAGATTTGGATGTTAATTGTGACTGTAATGGAGAAAATTGCAAAATAAATATTGCAGGGGTGACTCGTAGTTCCCTCTATAAGTCTGCCCTTTGCTGACAGTATCGGCTGTCAGCATTTTCGCCTTACAATCGCTTTATACTATTTTTATGGACCATGGTATCGCTATTGGGCGGACATGGTCTTTTTTGTTTGCTAAATATTAGGTAATTGCGAAACTCGATCATAACGTGAACAGGGAATGCAAGACACAATGTATGAGGCAGGTACTTTGGAGCGGCTGG
>JALELN010000079.1 GCA_022771765.1 Lachnospiraceae bacterium
AAACTCACACAACAAATCCTCAGCCCCGGAAATATGTACGCCTCCACCGGCAAGAATCAGCGGTTTTTTTGCTGCATGCAATAATTTGTATGCCTTTTTCAGCTGTCCCACATGAACAGAAGTATTCGGCTTGTAGCCGCGAATCGATACCTTTGACGGATAATCCGCGTCACCGGGCTCGTTCTGAATATCCTTTGGAAGATCGATCAGCACCGGACCGGGCTTTCCGCTCTTTGCAATATAAAATGCCATTTTTAAAATTTTTCCCAGTTCCGCGCGATCACGTACTGTCACACCATATTTTGTGATGCTGCGGGTCATGCCGACGATGTCCACCTCCTGAAACGCGTCGTTTCCGATGAGCTTCAAAGGCACCTGTCCGGTGATCACCACAAGCGGAATACTGTCATAGTGCGCATCCGCAAGTCCGGTCACGATATTCGTGGCACCGGGACCGCTCGTGACGATACACACGCCTACCTTTCCGGTAGCCCGCGCATACCCTTCCGCCTCGTGGATCAACGCCTGCTCATGCCGCGGCAGGACGAGATGAATATCATCCGCCTTGTATAATTCATCGAAGATGTCTGTAACCATGCCGCCGGGATAGCCGAAGATTGTATCCACACCCTCCTCGCGCATGGCCTTAACAAACAGTTTCTTTCCAGTAATATCCATATATATCATCTCCCACTAATCATCCAATAAGTTGTAAGCATTTTAACACAAAAATCCATCCTGTCAAGGTAAATGCCGCCAGCAATGTCGTCGTAACGACGATACTTGCCGTCAGCACACCGTCATTTTTCATATTCTTTGCCATGATATAACAGCTCGGTGTCGCGGGTGCGGCCAGCATGACCAGTATTCCGATCAGCTTCTCTCCGGTAAAGCCCAGCGCCACGGCAAGCGGAATGAACACAATCGGCTGTGCCACCAGTTTAATGAGCGATGCCGCGATCGTCGGTTTTAACTTTGCAAGTGCCTTTCGCCCCTCAAAGCCCGCACCCATACCGATCAGTGCCAGCGGAGTAGCCATTCTGGCAATATTATTAATCGTGTTGTCCACGATCGTCGGGAAATCAATTTGAAAATATGCCACGATCAAACCGAGGACGATCGCAATGATGATAGGATTTTTTAAAATATTGATGCCGGCCTGCTTCAGCCTGCCCGTATCTTTTTTCTCTCCGTCACCCTCTGCCTCAAAAGTAAGCACAATAACAGAAAAGATATTGTACAGCGGCACGGCTCCGATGATCATAAGCGGTCCCATTGCGGACGGGCCATATATATTTTCGATAAAGGCAAGCCCCATCACAGCCGCGCTGCTGCGAAAGGATGCCTGCACAAACGCCCCGGTCATCGTCTGATCCTTCAAAAACAGCTTAGCGCCGCCCCATATGACAAAAAAGCACACGGTAGTGACCAGTGCGCAGAATAACACATATTTCAGATCAAAAACAGCCTTTATGTCTACTGCCGACAAGTCCTTAAAAACCAGAAACGGCAGAGTCACCTGAAAGTTAAATTTGTTTGCCACGGAGACAAAGTGTTCGTCTAACATACCCCGTTGTCTTAAAAACCAGCCGATCACCATGACGAGAAAGATCGGCATGGTAACGTTGATACTGTATATAAAGTTCTCCATATCTGTTCGGTTCCCTCACAGCTATCGACACATCTTCTACTTCTTTTCGTACTTGTAAAAATGATAAATCAGGTCAAAGTAAGTCTGCTCCTCACTGTCCTGCGTGATTCTCCACTCCGGTTTTTCGTCCAAATTAGGAAAATGCGCATCCGCATCATAGGCATAATCCACCATTGTGATATGTGCCACATCACACTCATCCACCAGCTGACGGTAAATGCTCTCGCCACCGATAATATAAATATCCTCGGAGGGATATTTTTTCAGTTCTGCATGCAACTCATCCATCGAATAGACCACAATGGCATCTGCCACCCGATAATTCCTGTCATGTGTCAGCACAATATTGGTACGGTTTTTCAACGGTTGTCCGTTCGGAAAGCTCTCCAGCGTCTTCCTTCCCATAACGACCACCTTTCCGGTCGTCGTCTCGCGGAAAAATTTCATGTCCGCCGGGATCTTGACGAGCAGCTGGTTGTTTTTGCCGATCGCCCAGTTAATGTCTACGTTTGCTATTAAATTCATAGTTGTCCCCTTTTTAACTGTTTTTACGAGGGTGGATGAGTACTCTCTTGATGCTCCAGTTGTACGAGGGTGTCTCGCACAAAAGTCGCAGAAGAGAGTACTCACCCACCCTCTACCACTACGATGTGAAATATCTTGTACACGACAATGCATCTGCCAGTTCTGTCAAAATCATACACAGCGCCAAGACCGTGCGGCCGGCATTTGGCTGACCGTTTATGCGACGGACTCACGCGGAAATACAATTCCGGTATCGATGTCGTAGCTGCCGAGAAAATCTGTTTTTGATTTTACTCGGAGCGAACTCGCGTGATTTGTCCGGTAGCATAACGGCAGACAAAGCCGGCGCACGGGGATGGCGCGTCAGGGTAGATATGCATAGCTACGCAGCCTGTCGTGGCCCAGTTTTCAGATCGCCACCGGAATGTTCTCGATCTGCGGCCCGGTCTCGTAGTCGATGAGCTTCACATCATCCCGCGTGAATTCATAGAAATCCTTCACATCCGGATTCAGCCAGAACTTCGGTGCCGGATGCGGCTCGCGGGAGATCAGTTCCTCCACGAGGGGCACATGCCTGTCATAAATATGCGCATCCGCAATCACGTGCACAAGCTCACCCACGCGCATGTCACACACCTGTGCCAGCATGTGCAAAAGCACCGCATACTGGCATACATTCCAGTTATTTGCCGTGAGCACATCCTGTGAACGCTGGTTTAACACCGCGTTCAACGTCAGCTTGTCGTCACCCTTTTTCTGTGTCACATTGAAAGTCATACTGTAAGCACACGGATAGAGATTCATCTCATGCAGATCCTGATGCACATAAATATTCGTCATAATCCGGCGGCTGAAAGGATTATTTTTCAGGTCGTAGATCACGCGATCAACCTGATCCATCATCCCTTCCTTGTATTGATGTTTCACGCCAAGCTGATAGCCATATGCCTTTCCGATAGAACCGTCCTCGTCGGCCCATTCGTCCCAGATATGACTGTGCAGATCATGGATATTGTTAGATTTTTTCTGCCAGATCCAGAGAATCTCATCGGTGGCACTCTTGATCGCAGTCCGGCGCAGGGTCAACGCCGGAAACTCCTTCGAAAGATCGTAGCGGTTGACCACACCGAATTTTTTAATTGTGTAAGCACTGCTGCCATCCTCCCAGTGTGGGCGAACCTTCTCGCCCTCCGTGCTCGTGCCGTTATCCAGAATATCGCGGCACATTGCAATAAAAAGTTCATCTGCCAAACTCATTTTTATGCCTCGTCGATTGCTTTGCCGATGTCGTGTCTCATATATTTGTTCTCAAAAGAGATCCACTCGGTAGCTGCGTATGCATTCGCGCGCGCTTCCTTTAAATCTGCGCCGGTTGCCGTAATACCCAGTACACGACCTCCGTTAGTGACAATCTCTCCCTTATCATTAAAAGCAGTACCTGCATGATAACAGAAACGATCATCTCTTCCCTCGAATTTCTCAAATCCGGTGATGGGATAACCTTTTTTGTAGCTGACCGGATAACCGTCAGATGCCAGTACCACACAAACTGCCGCATTGTCCTCAAACTGCAGATCGATCGTATCCAGCTTACCGTCGATACATGCCTCCATGACCTCGACAATATCGTTCTTCATACGCGGAAGTACGACCTGTGCCTCGGGATCACCGAAACGTGCATTGTACTCCAATACCTTGGGACCATCTTCCGTCAACATCAATCCGAAGAAAATGATTCCCTTAAATTCTCTTCCCTCTGCAGCCATTGCGTCAACGGTTGCCTGATAAATATGTTTTTTACAGAACTCGTCCACTTCCTTTGTATAGAAGGGGCTGGGTGAAAATGTTCCCATACCGCCCGTATTCAGTCCCTGATCACCGTCCTTTGCGCGCTTGTGATCCTGAGCGGAGGACATGATCTTGATGGTTTTTCCATCCACGTAAGAGAGCACGGACACCTCTCGTCCGGTCATGAACTCCTCGACAACCATGCGGTTTCCGGCTGTGCCGAACTTCTTGTCCTGCATGATCTCCTTCACGCCTTCCTTTGCCTCCTCCAGCGTATTGCAGATCAACACACCCTTACCGAGCGCCAGTCCGTCTGCTTTTAATACAATCGGAAGCTTTACGGTCTCCAGATAAGCAAGTGCCGCATCTGCATCATCGAACGTCTCATAGCCTGCTGTCGGAATGTTATATTTTTTCATCAACTCCTTGGAGAATGCCTTAGAACCCTCCAGAATCGCCGCATTTTTTCGGGGACCGAAAACGCGAAGCCCACGCGCCTCAAAAACATCCACGATACCGCCGACTAACGGATCATCCATACCAATGATCGTCAGATCAATTGCCTGTTCCTGCGCAAAATCCGCCAGCTTATCAAACTCCATCGCTGTGATGGGCACACACTCTGCCTGCGCTGCAATACCCGCATTACCGGGTGCACAGTATATTTTATCTACCTTTGGACTTTTTGCGACTGCCATAGCGATGGCATGCTCGCGTCCGCCGCTTCCTACGATTAAAACCTTCATGGTATTTGCCTCCTATTTTATCTTTACGATTCCGTCCTCAACAGCGATCTTGCCGTTGGCAATCAGGTCAATTGCCTTTGGCATGATTACCCACTCAGCCTGCTCCATCACACGCTGCTGCAGGCTTTTCGGCGTGTCATCGGACAGAATCTCCACTGCCTTCTGCAAAATGATCGGACCGGTATCCGTACCCTCATCGACAAAATGACAGGTTGCTCCCGTCACCTTGACACCACGTTTCAATGCCGCCTCGTGCACTTTCAGACCATAATAGCCTGTACCGCAGAAAGACGGAATGAGTGACGGATGGATATTGATGATCCGATTTTTGTAAGCCGCAATCAGCTGTGGCGGAATGATCACAAGATATCCTGCCAGAACGACCAGATCAATCCCGCGATCCACGATGGTCTGCGTCAGTGCATCGTTAAACTGCTCCCGGTTCTCATATGACTTCGGAGAAATGCACATGCCCTCGATCCCGTGATTTTTTGCCCGCTCCAGCGCGTATGCGTTCGCATTGTTGCTGATCACCACATCGATCTTTGCATTTGTGATAGTTCCCGCATCAATGGCATCGATGATCGCCTGCAGATTGGTGCCGCCACCGGACACTAAGACTGCTAATTTTAACATAAGGTCACTCCCTTTTCTCCGTCTGTGATCTTACCTACGACATAGGGTGTGTCGCCTGCTGCCTTCATGGCTTCCATGGCTTTGTCCACATCCGCAGGGTCAACGGCAACGACCATGCCAAGACCCATGTTGTAGGTGTTATACATCATCTGCTCTGCCACGTCTCCCTCTCTGGCCATCATCGTAAAGATCGGCGGGATCGGATAGCTGTTTTTCTCGATGACCGCGTGCTTGCCTTCAGGCAGCATACGAGGAATATTTTCATAGAAACCGCCGCCGGTAATATGACTGCAAGCTTTGACACGCACACCGGCTTCCTTTACATTTTTCAGCGCTTTCACATAAATGCGAGTGGGTGCCAGGAGCGCCTCTCCCAGCGTCTTTCCCAGCTCCTCATGATATGTATTTAACGTCTCTTTGTCCATCTTGAAGATCTTGCGCACGAGTGAAAATCCATTGGAATGCACCCCGGTGGATGCCATACCGATCAGCACATCGCCTGCCTTCAAATCCTCTCCGGTAATGATGTCCTTCTTGTCAACAACACCGACTGCAAAACCTGCCAGATCATATTCATCTTCAGGCATCAGTCCCGGATGCTCTGCGGTCTCTCCGCCGATCAGCGCACAGCCGGACTGCTTGCAGCCCTCTGCCACGCCGCTGACGATCGTCGCGATCTTTTCGGGATAATTTTTACCGCATGCAATATAGTCAAGGAAGAACAGCGGCTCACCGCCTGCGCATGCCACATCATTGACACACATTGCCACCGCATCAATACCGATGGTATCATGCTTGTCCATAAGAAATGCCAGTTTTACCTTCGTTCCGCATCCGTCTGTTCCGGAAAGAAGCACAGGTTCTTCCATTTCCTTGATCTTATCCAGTGAAAAAGCACCGGAAAATCCGCCCAAACCACCCAATACTTCCGGGCGCATCGTTCCCTTTACATACTCTTTCATCAGTTCGACAGACTTGTAGCCAGCCTCGATATCCACTCCTGAATGTTTGTAATCCATTTCTGTTCCTCCTGTTTTTGTAAAATATTAATAATTTTTATATCCCACTTCCTGCAGCTTTGCATCCTTTGCCACAACCTGCTCCTTCAACTCCTTGGAATACGCTTTGAGCTTGTCCAAAAGTACCGCGTCACTTGTCGCAAGGATCTTTGCTGCCAGCAAACCTGCATTGGCACCACCGTTAATTGCCACTGTCGCTACCGGGATTCCGGTGGGCATCTGTACGATGGAATAGAGCGAATCTCTGCCGCCTAAGGATGTGGTGTGCATCGGGATTCCAATGACGGGCATCGGGAAAATGGCCGCGCACATACCCGGCAAATGAGCTGCCATGCCCGCACCTGCGATAATAACCTTATAGCCGCGCTCCTCTGCGGTCTTAGCATATTCAAAAAACTCCTCCGGCTCTCTGTGGGCAGAGATAATGTTCATCTCATAATCAAT
>JALELN010000097.1 GCA_022771765.1 Lachnospiraceae bacterium
GAAAATGAAGTTTTTTTCGAAAAGATGTCTTTATTGTAACAGAAAACCAGCTATCATGCCAAACAAACAATTATAAATCAAGATATTTTAAAGGTACGATGGAATTTAATCTTGCACTGGAATTTACTTTTTCAAGTTAGCGAAAACAAATACTTTTCCTACTGCTTTTTTATTATTTCCCCTTTGCGTTTTTCTTCTTTTTTGAGGCAAAATGAAATTGCTCATTGCGCACCCAATCTCCGGTACACAACTCCTTTGTCTCCGGATCTACATGGGTCACGACCGTATAATCCAGCGATTTCGCCGGCAGACCCTTCCGTTTCAGCAAATGTGAAATCAGTCGCTGCGCCAGATAGTAGATAACAGCAAACGTCGGCACACCGAAAAGCATTCCTGCAAAACCAAACAGACCACTGCCTACCATAATCGCAAAAATTACCCAGAATGATGACAATCCGGTTGACTCACCGAGAATCTTCGGTCCGATAATATTTCCGTCTACCTGCTGCAATACCAGAATAAATATGAGCAGGTACAGTCCGTGCAGCGGATCCGTGATCGTCACGATGATCAGACACGGAATCGCTCCGATGAACGGGCCAAAGAACGGAATAATGTTTGTAATACCTATAATAACACTGACAAGCAATGTATACGGCATGCGCAGAATGGAACATCCGATAAAACAAATGATTCCGATGATAATAGAGTCAATGATCTTTCCAATAATAAAACCGCCAAAAATCTGATCTACCTTGTGCACAATCTGAATCAACGCATTCGCCTGCTTGATGGGCAGTATGGCGAACGCAATTTTCTTCGCCTGTCCCTCAAAGCGTTCCTTTTCCATAAGTACATAGATGGATACGATCAGACCGATCACCACATTCTTGAGCACCACTACCACATTAATCGCACTCAGCGTAATGCTGGTCAGATAATTCTGCCACTGTGTAAAATCCTGCAGCTGCGGCACGAGAGAATTATCAAACCATTCCTCTATATACTCGGCAGCCATGAGCAGATACTGCTCCCATTCACCGGAACCTTTACCCGGTAATGAGAGATTATTGTACCAGTCGATAAAATGCTCCACATTCGCAGACATCGTATTCACCAGATTGGCAATACTCTCCATCAATGCCGGAACGATCATATAGATAATCATCCCGAACAGTGTCAGAAAAATAAGCAGTGTCAAAATGCTGGCTACCGTACGAATCACATGCTTGACCTTTTCCTTGTCTTTGACCTTTGGCAGAATCAGTCCGCACAACCCGGTGTCGATCCGCCTCATGAGCGGATTAAACAAATAACCCAGTACCGCACCAATCAAAATCGGCTGTAATATTCCAACAAATGCCGCACAGGCTTTTTTTAGCGCCGCATATTTAAAAATCATGGTAAAAACAGCAATGCAACAGCAAAATACCAGAAAAATCAGTGCGCCAATCGCCAGATAGGGACGAATGTCCCAATCTGAACGTTTGACAGATTTCTTTTCTTTGTCCTCTTCCATGTCAATCTCCTTTAGAGTACCGCGCCCACCAATTGCTTATGATACGCGGTTATAATTGATCAGACATCCCTTTAAGATGATTTCCCTCTCATCGTCTGTCAGATCTCCCAGCGTCATTGTAAACTTATTCAATCCCCCATCCTTTACTGCGTATGCAGTAATGACATCTGCTTTTTCTTCAACTGCCTTTCGAATACCGGGAACCCAGATATAATCACCGTTGGCAAAAGGCAGTTCACCTTCGGGGATAATAAACGGCAGCATACCCCAGTTAATCAGGTTGGAACGATAGCGCTTGGTCGCATACTCATTAGCGATATTCGCCCAGCCACCAAGCACTTTCTGACAGGACGCAGCCTGCTCACGCGCAGATCCGTCACCGGGCTTTACAGCAAAAATCGTGCTTCCAATACCAAAATTCTCATGATTTGCCTCAGGGAATTTTGTCTTTACCACACTCATAACATCCTTCAACTCCGGCAGTTCCTCACAGGGATGTCCGCCTGAAATACGTGCCTTCTCTGCTCTCTGTACCTCCTTAGCACGAGGGACATAGTCAGGGTCCTTACGGGACAGCGTAAACTCTGCCAGACCAAGCGGATTAGAACGGTAGGATGAGGTCTCTCCGGAAGGAATCAGTTCATCAGTTGTTGTCACGGGATCATGAATCTCAGAGACAACCTTTAACAGCAGATTTTCTGTCAGTGCAGACATTTCCGGCCAGTCTTTGATATTGGGTCCCAGCTTAATCGGCTCTTCGGGATGGGCTACGCCCTTGCTGTCATAAACGCGATTCTCATAAATGGTCTTATCAAAGAAATATTTTGGTTTCGTATAATTTACATCAAATTCAGTCGCTGCGGTCAGATAGCCTTTGTTGGCCGCAGTTGCGGCGATTGAACGCGCATCCATAAGTGCCACGGACGCAATCTGGCCATTCTGTACCTTTGAACCTTCACGGTTCGGGAAATTACGTGTAGAATGACGAATTGAAAATCCATTGTTGGACGGTGTATCTCCGGCACCAAAGCACGGTCCGCAGAACGCTGTCTTAAGAATTGCACCGGTCTTCATGATCTTCGCCGCCGCGCCATTCTTTACCAGTTCCATATAAATCGGCATACTTGCAGGATATACACTCAATGTAAATTCATCCGGTCCGATGCTTGCTCCATCAAGAATATCTGCCGCATCGCATATATTTTCAAATCCGCCGCCGGCGCAGCCTGCTATGATACCCTGATCAACATACAACTTGCCGTCGCGCACTTTCTCCTTCAGATTCAGATCTACCGCACCGTTGAAGCTGACCTTTGCGCGTTTTTCGCAATCGTCTAAAATATCCATCAGATTGGCATTCAGCTCACGGATCGTATATGCATTGCTCGGATGGAACGGCATCGCGATCATCGGCTCTATCTCATCCAAATCAATCTCGATACAACCGTCGTAATAGCTGACTGCCGCCGGATGCAGCTCCTTGAAATCATCGCTTCTTCCGTGGATGTCATACCACTCCTTCACCTTATCATCCGTGCTCCAGATAGAGGACAGACAGGTTGTCTCTGTTGTCATAACATCAATACCGATTCGTGTATCAACGCTCAAATTCGCAACACCGGGACCAACAAACTCCATGACTTTATTCTTTACATAACCCTTATCAAACACCTCGCCGATAATGGCAATCGCAACGTCCTGCGGTCCAACACCGGGCTTTAAACTGCCCTTCAAATATACGGCAACAACGCCGGGCATCTTAATATCATAAGTCTGGGATAACAACTGCTTTACAAGCTCCGGTCCTCCCTCGCCCATCGCCATCGTTCCAAGCGCTCCATAACGGGTGTGTGAATCAGATCCAAGGATCATCTTTCCGCCACCGGCAAGCATCTCACGTGCATACTGATGGATAACTGCCTGATGAGGGGGTACGTAGACACCGCCATACTTTTTCGCACAGCTTAATCCAAACATGTGGTCATCCTCATTGATCGTTCCACCAACTGCACACAGGGAATTGTGACAGTTTGTTAAAACATAAGGAATGGGGAACTTTTCCAGACCTGATGCACGCGCCGTCTGAATAATGCCCACAAAGGTGATATCATGGCTGGTGAGCTTGTCAAATTTAATTTGAAGCTCGTCCATACTTCCGGACGTATTATGCGCTTTTAAAATATTGTAAGCAAGGGTTCCTTTTTTTGCTTCCTCTTTCGCAGGAGCACTTCCTGTCTTGCTCTGCAGGATTGCCGCTGCCTCACTGGTGTCCGCAATGATCTCGTTCTCATTTACAAGATAGACACCGCCATCGTATAGTTTCATGCTTTTTTCCTCCCTTGATTTGATTCACATTTTTAAACCCATTTTATATGGAAATAGTAAAAAGGGCAACAGCTTTTTTTCCGTTGCCCCCAAAGACTTTCTTAAATTAATTCTAAACGGCTATCGCTTAAAAAAATGCCGTCTGTAATGTCCGTTCTGACCTTCCTGGGTTTTTGTTTCCGGATCCGGTTCCTCCAGCCCTTCAACATCCCACTGCGCACCCGACAGATCAATTTCCATCTCTTTTCCTTCTGTCAGTTCCGCATCAGACAAATCGTTCCCATCTGAAGGGTCTTCCTTTCCCACAGCCTCTTCTGTCTGTACACGCTTCTCATCCACAGGTGTCTGCTCCGCCGTTGTCTCCTCATCCTCCTCCAGTTCAATACCGGCATTACGGAAATATTCTTTATTAATGCGGATCTCTGTCTTTACATCGGCAAACTGGCTTTTTTCTTTGGGCTCTCCAAACCTTCTGCCGTGTTTTTCCTTCTCCCGTTCGATCTCTTTGTTTCGTTCTTCAATGAGCGACAGATATTTTTCTGTATCAACCAGATCCTGCAACTGAGACTTGAGCTCCAGCTGATTCGTGCGCACAATCTGCTTTTTTTCCTCCAAATCTTTCAACATCGCATCCTGTACTGCACGAATTTGTTCCGTGGACTCATCCATAATCGCCTGTATATGATTCAACGCCTCATCCGTGTACATAACAGAAGCCGCATAAATGTCCTCAGCTTTACGGCTGGCATCCCAGATAATCTTATCTCCCTGCTTCTTATGTTCACGCTCTGCGCGGTCACGGCTCTGTTTTGTCAGCTCATACTCCTCCATAATCTCATAAATGCTGGCATTGAGCCGATCGATCAGACCAAACATGTCCTGTTTATTGACAACAATGCGATCTTTGTCATATACCTCGCTTCGTGAAATAAGTATGTGGATATCACGCAATACTTTCTCTAATTTGTCCTGTGAACTCATTCGTTGTATATTCCTTCCTTATTACTCAGTCCCTTCACAGTAAATGCTTCGGCCTGTTTTTCTATACATATCGAATTTCCCTACTGGGTGTTTCAATCAGACCAAGTGGCAGCGGCCTCTCTCCGGACTCATCAATAATATCGATCACGCGCTCAGCATCCTCCTCCGCCACAATAAACAACATGCCAACACCCATATTACAAATGGAACGCAGCTGCTCTAACGGCATATTACCGTCCTGATGCAACATTACATACAGCGGTGGTATGCTTTGCTTCGGCTGTTTAATTACCGCCCCGCAGTTCTCCGGCAACAGCTTATGCAGCGCCGCATCCAGACCACCATGGGCAACCTGCACACAACGACGGACCGAAATCCCTTCGCGGTGAATTGCCTCAAGTACTTTCTGATAACAACGCGTCGGCTGCATTAAGAGTTCACCCAGCGTACTCTGCAAATTTTCATAATAGACCTCCATACTGGTCTTTGTCAAAAAGAGCTTTTTCTTTGCTGCTACATATCCATTGTTATGTAAACCATCTGATGCCAGACCCATAATCACATCTGACTGCTTGACGACCTGCTTGTCCTTTACAGTTCCTCTGTCTAAAATTCCCACGGCAAAACCTACCATATCATACTGATCATAGTGGAAAATGTCCGGCAGTTCCATGATCTCGCTACCTGCATAGGTAATACCAAGCTCCTCGCAGGAACTGCACACCCCGGCTTCCAAATCCTCAATCTTATCCTTCTTTGGTCTCGCACAGGAAATAGTATCATAAAAAAACAACGGCTTTGCGCCTGCGGCCACCAGATCGTTCACACATACAGCCACACAATCTTTTCCAATCGTGTCATATTGTTCCAATTCTGCCGCAATGGACAGCTTACCACTGACACCGTGTGTTTTCGAGATCAGCACCGGATCGATCATGCTCCGGTAAACACCGATCGGAATTTCATTTGTAAGTGTATTTAATCCCAGTCTCTCTCTCACAAGTAAACCCCTTACTCTCAAAAATTTTTCGCGGCAAAACACCACTAATTATTATTCTATCATTTTTTTTCTTGATTTCATACACCTTTTTCAGCTTCTTTTTCAATTCTTAATAAAAAAAGCCGCACTCCTTCCGGAGAACAGCTTTTTCATTTGTTTTTATTTCAGGCTGATGCGCACCAGCGCCCTGCGCAGTGCCAGCTCCGCTCTTGCCACATCCAGATTTTCTGTCTTCGCGGCGAGACGTTCCTCTGCGCGACGCTTCGCTGCCTCAGCACGATCCCAGTCAATCTCATCGGGCCACTCAGCGATCTCCGCAAGAAGTGTCACCTTATCTCCGAGAATCTCCGCAAAGCCGGAGTGGACAGCTGCTTTCTTCTGCCCATCCTCCTCAGTAATCGTAACAATACCGGGTGCCAGAACCGTCGTCAGCGGAATATGGTTTTTGTATACACCCATCTCTCCCTCTACGGAAGTGAACTCGATCATCGTTGCCTCACCTGTATAAAAGACTCGCTCGGGTGTAATGATTTCTACCTGAAAATTTCTGCTTTCATCTGCCATACGCTACCCCCCTATTTCATGCGGGCACGTACTTCGTCGATGGAACCTGCATTCAGGAACAGTCCCTCAGGAATATCGTCATGCTTTCCTTCCAGAATCTCCTTAAAGCCACGGATGGTCTCGGCGATTGGTACATATTTTCCTTCCATTCCTGTGAACTGCGTTGCAACATGGAACGGCTGTGACAGGTATCTCTGGATCTTACGTGCACGGTTTACAACAACCTTATCATCCTCTGACAACTCGTCCATACCAAGAATCGCGATAATATCCTGCAGTTCCTTATACTTCTGTAAAATCTCCTGCACGCCGCGGGCCACCTTGAAATGTTCCTCTCCTACGATACGAGGATCTAAGATACGGGAGGTGGATGCCAGCGGATCTACGGCCGGATAAATACCGAGCGCTGCGATGGAACGCTCCAATACGGTGGTGGCGTCCAAATGCGCGAAAGTAGTTGCCGGCGCAGGGTCTGTCAAATCGTCCGCAGGCACATAAACTGCCTGTACGGATGTGATGGATCCGTTCTTTGTAGATGTGATACGCTCCTGCAGCGCACCCATCTCTGTCTGTAAAGTAGGCTGGTAACCTACGGCCGAAGGCATACGTCCCAGCAGCGCGGATACCTCTGATCCGGCCTGAGTAAAACGGAAAATGTTGTCGATGAATAACAACACATCCTTTCCACCCTTATCTCGGAAGTATTCTGCCATCGTCAGTCCCGTCAGACCGACACGCATACGTGCTCCGGGGGGCTCATTCATCTGTCCGAATACCATGGTCGTCTTATCGATAACGCCTGATTCCTTCATCTCATAGTAGAGGTCGTTACCCTCACGGGTACGCTCTCCTACACCGGTGAATACGGAGTATCCGCCATGCTCTGTCGCAATATTGTGGATCAGCTCCTGAATCAGTACGGTTTTTCCGACTCCTGCACCTCCGAACAGACCGATCTTTCCACCCTTCTGATAAGGGCAGAGCAGATCTACGACCTTGATACCGGTCTCCAACATCTCGGAGGATGTCGCCTGTTCCTCAAAGCTGGGAGCGGGTCTATGGATGGGCATGTACTCCACATCAGTGGGAGCCGGTTGCTCATCGATGGGCTCACCGAGAACATTGAAAATACGTCCCAGTGTGTTCTCACCTACAGGTACAGTGATCGGCGCACCGGTTGCTTTTGCATCCATGCCGCGCACCAGTCCGTCGGTGGGACCCATGGCAATACATTTTACGGTGTCGTCACCCAGATGTGATGCCACCTCAACGACCAGACGCTCACCGTTTTTACGGATGATCTCAATCGCCTCGTTGATCTCCGGAATCTTTCCCTCAGGAAATTTGATATCCAGAACTGCACCAATGATCTGAGTGATTTTTCCAATATTTTCTGCCATTGTTTCACTCCTTTATAAAGTTATTGTTAAGTCAGTGCTTCCGCGCCCGCGATGATCTCGGTCAACTCTTGTGTGATCGAGCCCTGACGCGCACGATTGTATTTCAAAGACAAATCACTTATCATGTCTTCCGCATTACTTGTAGCTGAATCCATTGCCTGCATTCTGGCTCCGTTTTCACTGGCAAGCGCCTCCACCAGCGCACCATAAAAGATACTGGTGACATATTTGGGGATGATCAGATTCAAAGCCTCTTCAACGTTCGGCTCATAATTCATAATCAGCTTGTCATCTGTCGCAGAGATCTCCTCCTCAGAAAACTCCACCGGAAGCAGTTTCATCAGTTTGGGCACATGTACGACCGTATTTTTGAAATGGGTATAGGCGAGATAGATCTCACCGATTTCTCCCCTGGTAAACTCATCCAGCACACGCTCGCATACGGCAGCCGCATCCTCATACGCAGGAGACTCCATGATCGCAGAGTGATCCTCCTTGATTGAATAGCCGTAACGCTCCAACGTCTCCCGTCCCTTGCTTCCGATACAAAAGACCTCCACCCGATCCTTCGGGAGAATATCCTGATTGTTTGTCACAAGCTTGGTAACGTTAGCGTTATACCCGCCTGCCAATCCGCGGTTTGAGGTAATGACTACCACTGCAATCTTGTCAGATGCACCGCGCGTCAGATAAGGATGGTTAATATTTCCTGATCGTGCCAGAATAGATGTCACCGTCTGGTACATATGGTTAAAATACGGATCTGTCGCCTCTGCATGAAGCTTCGCCTTCTGCAACTTTACGGTAGAAACTAATTTCATGGCTTTTGTGATTTGCTGCGTACTCTGTATGCTGCTTTTTCTTCGCTTGATGTCTCTCATCGAAGCCATTATTTTTCACCGCCTTTGTTTCTACTTAAAAGATCTCTTGCATTCTTCGATTGCCTGAATCAGCTTCTTCTCGGTCTCCTCGTCCATCTGCTTCGTTTCACGGATCGATTCGAGAATCTCCGGGTACTTCGTGGAAACGAACTCGATCAGTTCGCCCTCAAAACGAAGGACATCCTCTACCGGAATATCAAGCAGATAACGCTTAGTCGCTGCATAGATAATGATAACCTGATTTTCTACCGGCATCGGCTTGTACTGCGGCTGCTTCAACATCTCCTGCAAACGGGTACCCTGTGCCAGTGTCTCCTTAGTGGCATCATCCAGCTCGGAGCCAAACTGTGAGAAAGCTGCCAGCTCGGTGTACTGAGCAAGCTCGGTACGAATCGGAGCTGCAATCTTCTTCATCGCCTTGATCTGCGCCGAACCTCCTACACGGGATACAGAAAGACCCGCATTGATTGCCGGACGGAATCCGGCGTTGAACATCTCCGTCTCCAGATAGATCTGTCCGTCTGTGATGGAGATCACGTTTGTCGGAATGTATGCAGAAACGTCTCCTGCCTGTGTCTCGATGATCGGCAATGCAGTCAATGAACCGCCGCCCAGCTTATCGGACAGTCGCGCTGCACGCTCCAGCAGTCTGGAGTGCAGATAGAAGACATCACCCGGATATGCCTCACGTCCCGGCGGTCTGCGGAGAAGCAAAGAAAGTGTACGGTATGCGGTTGCATGTTTACTCAAATCATCATATACAACCAGAACATCCTCGCCGTTCTCCATCCATTCCTCACCGATGGCACATCCTGCGTACGGTGCAATATACTGTAGAGGTGCCAGCTCACTGGCAGTGGAAGCTACGACGGTGGTATATGCCATTGCGCCAAACTCTTCCAGAGTATTCACGATGGAAGCTACAGTAGAAGCCTTCTGTCCGATGGCTACATAAATACACTTCACACCCTGCCCCTTCTGATTGATGATTGTATCGATTGCGATTGCTGTCTTACCGGTCTGTCTGTCGCCGATGATCAGCTCACGTTGTCCACGTCCGATAGGAACCATGGAGTCGATCGCCTTAATACCGGTCTGTAACGGAGTATCTACAGATTTTCTGGAGATAACGCCACTCGCCACTCGCTCAATCGGACGATATTTTTCTGTCTCGATCGGTCCTTTGCCGTCGATCGGCTGTCCGAGTGCATTGACAACACGCCCGATCAGCGCGTCACCGACGGGAACCTCTACCACGCGGCCGGTCGTCTTTACGGTATCACCCTCATTGATGTTCTTGTTGGCTCCGAGTAATACGGCACCAACATTATCTTCTTCAAGGTTCAATACCATTCCATATACTTCGCCCGGAAATTCCAGAAGCTCGCCCTGCATCGCGTTTTCCAAGCCATGGATACGCGCGATACCGTCTGCCACCTGAATGACAGTACCAACGTCTGCCACCTCCAGTGTTGACGCATAACGGGCAATCTGCTCCTTGATCACGGAACTGATTTCCTCTGGTCTCAAATTCATGGAGCGCATTCACCTACTTTCAACTGTATTTTTGATAATTCTAAGCGGAGTGTTGCCAGCTTACTCTTGATGCTGCTGTCAACAACCCGGTCCTTGATGCGGATAACCATTCCCCCGATGAGAGAAGGGTCTACCTCATAATGCATTTCAAATTCCACATAATCAGTGGTTGCCAAAAGCTTTTCTACCAGATTAGCTTTCTGGATCTCACCTAGTGTCATCACTGTGGTGACATAAGCAGTGCCGATATGTTTATATTCCTTCGCCTGCTCTATAAAATATTCAAGTACAGCGGTGGTATCGTTGTAGTGATCCTTTTCCACTAACATCCGAAGCAAGCCCACCAGCTCATCTTTCATACGGCCTTTGAAAATATTTTCCAGAGCCGTAATTTTTTCCTCTTTTACAATCTTCGGATGATTCATCAGTCGATTTAGCTCATCGTGGCTCTCCAGTACGGAACGTACACACCTGGCCTCCTCCAAAAACGAATCTAACTGGTTGGATTCCACTGCTAATTCAAACAATGCATCACCGTATGTCTTGGATACTAGCTTAGCCATGTTGAATCACCCATTTCCTTTATAGTCTCATCGACCAGTTGGTTCTGAATGTTGATGTCGATATTGGCACTGATAACCTTTGCTGCCATAGCTGCTGCCACAGAGATCATCTCCTGCTTCATCTCATCGACAACACGCTTCTTCTCCAGCAATGCCTCCTCATTGGCACGGGCAATAATGCGTGCAGCCTCTTCCTTGGCTTCCTCAACGATTTTCGCTTCATTGTGGAGTGCTTTTTGTCTTGCCTCAGAAAGAATTGCCTCTGCTTCCTTGTCAATATCTTTCAGTTTTTCCTCGTACTGCGCTCTCAACGCCGCCGCATCCGCTTTGTCTGCTGCCGCGTCATCCAGTTCTGTCTTGATCTTTAACTTACGGTCTTCGAGCATCTTTCGAACCGGATTAAAGAGCAGATAACTCATTGCGAGACACAGAAAAAATACTGAAATTGCAAGCAATATCACATCATGTACCAACTGCATGTCCAGATCAAATAATCTTTCCATAACCTAGAAGTGTTACCTCCTTCTTGATATTGAATTGATATGATACTTGCTATCTTGCTAACGGTTTTACGAACATTAACAGCAATGCCACTACCAGACCATACAAACCGGTCGTCTCAGCAACCGCCTGTCCGAGCAACATCGTAGAAGTAATATCACCCTTCGCGCCGGGGTTACGTCCTACTGCTGATGCACCGTGTCCGGCTGCGATACCCTGTCCAATACCAGGTCCGATACCGGCAATAACTGCCAATCCGGCACCGATTGCTGAACAACCTAAGATAAAATCTGTACCTGTGAAATTCTCCATGATAATTTCCTCCTAATTAAAAAATCTTTGTTAGTACTCACCATCTTCGATGGCCTGATTAACGTATGTCATTGTCAACATACAAAATACATATGTCTGGATCGCTCCTGAGAACAAATCAAAGTACACATGCAAAGCTGCCGGCCAGATGACTGCGAATTTGGAAATGAGTGTGTAGACCAATGCTTCGATCACCACACCGGAAAGTACGTTTGCGAACAGACGCAGTGACATAGATACCGGTACTGCCACATCTCCGATCAAGTTGATCGGCGCCCAGATCGGCCAAGGATCACACAGCCCCTTCAATACACCGGAAACATGCTGATGCTTGAATTTCTGAAATGTGATGATAGAAAATGTGATCAATGCCAACGCGAGCGTCGTGCCGTAATCTGCCGTTGGCGGCCGCAGTCCGAGCAAACCGGAAATATTGCTGAGCAATATGAAACAAAAAATAGTTCCAACATAGTTCGCAAAGTATTTCGCGTTATGCCCCATTGTATTCTCTACCATGCCATCCAGTTTCTCTACGACAAGCTCCACGATATTTTGGAAAGTATCGGGCACTTCCGTTGCACGCCGGATCTTTCTGTTCGCAGCGATAGAAAACGCCAGAAGAAGCAGCATGACTAACAGGATACACACATGAGAGGTCGTAATCCAGACTGTCTGCCCAAAAAATTTATAGGAAAACAGACCGTGGATCATAAAATCCACTTCTGAATCAGCGGCCATTAAAATTCCATACTCCAAACTTTCACCTCCTTCTATGATTTATGTTTTTTTCTGTCACGCAACCGATAGAACAACGGCTGTACGTATGCTGATATTTTTAATCCCAGCACTCCGAAAAATGCCGGAAGAATCATACCAAGATTGAAATAGCACATTGCAACCAGCACGAGCAATACAATCACATAACGAAACATTGCCGATGCAATGGTCTTTTTCTTTGCTCCGTCCTCCGTACCGATACACACCGCATCCTCGATAGATATCGCCATATGAATCGCCATAAAAAGGGCACAACCGATACCAATCCACAGTCCCGTAGAATAGCGGAGCTTGTCATTCACCAGCCATATGCCTGTAATCTGCAGCAGAATGCCATATATGATTATTCCCAAAACCAGACCCGGTAATGCTTCATTCAGTCTTTTTAACATCTGCTTGTTCCTTTTCTTCTATATTACTACTATGATTTTTATCAGCATGTTTCGCCGGCTGATAGATCCTGCGCGCAAACAAAAACACATTCCGCATGCCAGCCAGAGCTCCGATAACAAAAAACGGAATTGCCAGCCATGAAATCGTGAGTTTCTCACCCAGCCATGCGCCAAACAGTGTACATGCAAGAATCGGGACCAGCATATTAATGCCAAACTGCATGATCATCGCAAAGGATTGTACTACTTCCTTGTTATTTTTCATAGTATCACCAACTTGTACTAGTATAACATTTTTTTAGTAAAAGTGTCTATACATTTAATGTAATCTGTCTATTCGTTCGTGAATATTTATAATATCTAACACCTGCGGCGTCCATCATCCGCTTGGAAGCAATGACTGAAGGTGTATGCTCATACTTGTCACTGTCATACACTATCGTTCTGATCCCGCTCTGAATGATCGCCTTCGCGCACTCATTGCAAGGGAAAAGCGTCACATACAGCTTTGCGCCTTCGAGGCTTCCTCCCCGGTAATTTAAAATTGCGTTCAGCTCACTGTGTGTAGTATACAAATATTTATTTTCCAGAGGATCTCCCTCTCTCGTCCATGGGAACTCATCATCCGAACAGCCTGTCGGAAATCCGTTGTAGCCCATGGACAAAATCTTATTGTCGCTGCTGACAATGCACGCGCCCACCTGTGTATTCGGGTCCTTGGAACGCATGCCGGAAAGCATTGCCACTCCCATAAAATACTCGTCCCAGCTGATATAATCGCTTCTTTTATCACTCATTACCTGCTGTCTCCTCCTGTTCATTCAGCCAAACGGCCAGTTTTTTTATTGTCTTTGATAAAGACTCAAAGCAAAGACCATAAGAAGGCAGCGGGGCACCATATGGATCCATGATCTCAAGTTCCTCACCTACCAGTGTTGTAAGCACCTGCACCTGAGGCAGCTTATCCTCCCCAATAATTGCCAGCACCTGTGGTATATGCTTTGCCTCCATGACAAGTACCAGTGTATGCGCATCAACATCCTCTGCCACAAGCTGCTCAGACATATAATCTTCCATATTGATGCCATTGCTGATCATCACCGCAGAAACCTTCTGGTTGATCGGCTCCGGAAACAATACAACCAATCCACGCGCCTCAATCTCTATATCCCGTTTCAGATTGCATTCCCGCAAAAGTGCTGCCGCCATCGGTGCCCGGCAGGTGTCACTTTTACACACAAAAACTACCTTGTCCCACATATTACGATACCTCCAATACCTGATGTCCCGCCGCCTTTAACAGTCGGTTCATGATTGCCTGTCCCATTCCCGCAGTTGCAAAGCTCTCTGAAAAAATCGCATCTACACCCAGCTCATCAAACCGGCGCAAAATACCATACAAATGTCTTGCAATTGCCTCCTCGTCATCACGCGCCCCAATGCTGATGACAATACCCTGCTCATAACGGTCCTTTGTCTCCTCTGTCGCAATAATCCCCACTCGCTTGTTTTGTGCAGACAGCTCTGTGCACAAGCGATTAATCTCCTGCACGACTGCATCTGTTTCTCCCTCTACGACCTTCAGATCTGCCTTCGGCGCGTAATGTCGGTACTTCATCCCCGGTGCCTTGGGTTTGCGGTCAGAATCTGCCGCGATCAGCCCCGGATCCACCTTCACCTGATCCAGCACCTCGCCTAACATTTCCAGCGTAATATACCCCGGCCGCAAAATCATTGGCACATCCTCCGTCAAATCCACGATGGTGGACTCCAAACCGATAGGCACCGAGCCTCCGTCAATGATCATATCGATCTTTCCGCACAAATCCTGTGCCACATGCTCTGCTTCTGTCGGGCTCGGCCGCCCGGAAGTATTGGCGCTCGGCGCCGCAACATATCCGGTAGACGCATCGATCAGCGCCCGCGCAATCGGATCAGAAGGCATTCGTACCGCAACCGTATCCATACCTCCCGTCGTTTCATAAGGAATTTTTTCATTTTTTCGGAAAATCATCGTGAGCGGTCCCGGCCAGAAGCGCTCTGCCAGCGCATAAGCGGAGGGCGGCACTTCTGCCACCATTTTCTCCAATGCCTCCATATTTGTAATGTGCACAATCAGCGGATTGTCCGAAGGACGTCCCTTCGCACTATAAATTTTGTGTGATGCGTCCGGATTTGTCGCATCGCCGCCCAGCCCGTAAACTGTTTCCGTAGGGAACGCTACGAGACCGCCCTTTTTTAAGATTTCTCCTGCCTGAGCGATTGCTTCAAAGTCAATCGCCTGCGGATTTATTTTTATTATTTTTGTTTTCATTTCCATATTGTTTAGTATAACATAATTCCATACATTTTACAAAAAAAATCATCCCACCTCAGCCTCATCGACCGACGATCCGTTTAAGAATTCCATCACGCCCATATGGATCGCCCACACAAGGCGGTTTTGATAGTCCTCACTGGTTAGAAGTGATGCTTCGGAAGGGTTGCTCAAAAAACCACACTCCACAATAACTGTCGGAGAAACAGTTCGCTTCAACAGATAATAGCTCTCATTCGCCTTTGCCTGCCTGTGGTTTTCCGGATCTACGCGATCGACCAGGCTCTTCTGCACAAGTTTTGCCAACATCTCCCCCTCGGCAGACTGTCCAAAGTAAAATACCTGCGCCCCACTAACCTCCGGCGAAGAAAAACTGTTCTGATGAATACTCACCGTACAGTCGGGATCTATTTTTTCAATCAGCGCACACCGGTTTTGCAAATCTGCCACTTTCTTGTTACTATCACTCTCCTGATACAACCCGGTATCCGAATCTCTGGTCATTGTCACGCAGACATCTTCCTGCTCCAAAAGCACCTTAAGCTTCTTTGCAATGACAAGATTGACATCCTTTTCCAGAATACCGTCTGCCGACACCTTTCCACTGTCAATCCCACCATGTCCAACATCAATCACAACCTGATATCTGCCCTCATCCCGTGCATCTTTTGCGGCACTCACCAGCTTTGCGCCCTGCCTGCCCAAAAATCCGGCAGCAAGCAAAAGGAACACGGCCATGCATAGTTCTATTTTTTTCCTCATAAATTAAAAATCCCCGTACAAAACTCATAGACTTGTTTTATTGTATGAGCTTTATACGGGGTGTATAACTATTCTTATCTTAATCTAAATAGGAAGAAATCGTATCCCAGACATCTGCCGTCTCCATTCCGGCCTTCCAGAATGCAGCGCCCGCAAGGTTCAGATCTTTCATCACCTTTAGTTTGAGATCCAGCGACTGTGCATCCTCTAGCCATATCTTGTAGGTCACACCGTCTGACTCATACTGCGCATAATTTTGCCCGCAATCATCCATCCAGGTAATCTGTGCACCATTTGCGTCGATTCGGCTGCGCGCCTCCGCCATACCGGCGGTCTCACAAGATAACTCATAGCCCACATAATCATCCGATGCCGCCTCTGCGGAATCTCCGTCCTCCTCTTTTGGAGTTTCTGACCAGATACGTGTATAAAACGGCATGCCGAGCACCGTCTGCTCTGCAGGAACACCTGCGTCAATCGTATCCTTTGCGCCTTTTTCCACGAACCCAATGGAGGCAACACTGCCCGCATCCGTTCTGGAGTAATGCTCATCGTATGCCATCACAATAATATAATCCGCAAAATTGGCCTGCTCCGCCCGATTATAAAACTGCGTGTATGCGCTCGGCACATAATTGTCTACCGATAAAACAAGTCCATTGTCATCACATTTTAAGGAAAGTTCACGGATAAACTGGATAAATCCATCGCCGACCTCTTTACTGAGTGCCTCAAAATCAACATTTACACCATCCAGATTATAGTTCAACGCCTTTGATATTATCTGGTTCACAAGATTTTCCCGCACGGACGTATGCGTCAACACATAAGTGGAATCAACATCGGGATTCTCCAGATTCGAAACCAGCCCCCACACTTTCACGCCCTGCTCATGGCAATAGTTTACATAATCTTTACTTGCCGCATCTGCCAGATTACCCTCATTGTCGTTCAAATAAAACCATGTCGGAGAAATTACATTGACATCCTTAGAATTCGCAAGCACGGTGGCAATACGCGCGTTTGCATCCGCATTCATCGTCTGATGCCACAGCAGCTTTACAGGCTCATCCATCAGCTGATGCGTGAATGTCTCGCCCCCATAGCTGTGGGGCGGAATCTCAGAGTCGACAAGATCTGCCTGTTTCCCCTCTCCGGACAGCTTTTTATTTTTTACGTATCCGATCATTCCATCCACCGTGGCTACCTTGCACCACTCACCCATCGGCTCTAAAACAATTACCTCCGTACCTTTTTCAAGTTCCGTCAATATCGGACTCTTGATGCCACCCTTCACACGAAGCTCGGTATCCCGGGAAACAGTTGTTCTTCCGGATATTTTATCCCAGTCCGTGGTAAGCACAATGCGGTTTGGAGCAGTGTACAGCTCATAACTCAGATCTGTGTATTTTTTCACAAAATCCAGTGCCACATAGACCGTATCATCCTGGATCCGTACGATTTCATAGTCTTCTTTTTTAACATCATTGCCAACAAAATAATCACTTCGCCCGGCATAAACTGTCACAAGCTCCTCTGCCGTCGTATAGCGTAACAGCTGTTCATTGTTATCCCAGTAAAACCGACTGTTCAGATTATCATGTAGAGCATCAAAATCCAGATAGATAATTCCCTCCAGACATCTGCCCTTAAAATCCGATAACTGCTCATCCCTGACAACCGCTACATCATCAGGTGCCTCTATTCCAAAATATTCGTCCAGATTCTGTACCTCCTCTGACGGAATATATTTTTCAATCTTTTTTCCTATAAATAAAATCAATCCGATCACCACAATCAGCAGTAGCGCTGCGATCACGGGACCCGCCTTTTTTCTCATCGTAAATACCTCCTGTTTCGCTGTGTAAAAGTTCCTTTTTTAATTATATCACACCTTTCAAACTACGCAAACTTTTTTCCCGCCACAGACACATATGAATGCATCTGTGGCAGGGAAAGCAAAAACAGGGCGCGCCAACACCCTGTTTTCGTTCTTTTTATCTTTTTTTACATCCCATTTCACAAGGCGAAGACTCCCCGCCTTCTGTTGTGTTAAACGAACTGTTTTTATCGCTCTGAGTCTCTTACCGGACTCTCAGTCGGTTTATGTGTTAATGTGTAATACTTGAAATCATTTGAAGCTTTAACAGCATAGTATCTTATACTTCATTCAGTTTATCAAAATGTAATTCTTTTAACACCCCCTCCTCATTCTCATCATATACATAGTCTCTCATATAGCAGGCCTCCTCCTCAGCACATAACACACGTGTCAGGTGCTCCGGTGTACTGGGGCTGCCATCCAGAAAAAGCACGATACCCTGATCTGCAAAGGACTGCAACTCCACGTATAGCTGATTTCTGTTCTCTTTCATATGATTTTCCCTCACTTTTTCCCAAAAGGAGTCTTTTTGTGAACTATGATTCCTCCGGCAGTCCCGTATACAGCGTAAGCTCTTCCTTTGTCTCCTCCGGCACTACCGCCTCCTGCGCGGACTGTTTTGAATCATCTGTCTCTTCCGGCTCTTCTAATAAGAAGTGTTCCAACTCAGTCTCCAAAACAGTTCTACGATCCTGTTCTTCATCCACCATAAACAGGTTCACTATATTCGGATCCCACTGCATGAGACGAAATACTGCACGGTTCACCGGGTAATACACCTGCCCGGCTGTCTGAAACTCACCGGTGTACTGCACGGCATACAATCTGGTATCCCGATAGGTCTTTGTATCCACACGGGCTGCCTGATAGCGCAAAAGCTCTTCCTCTAAAAAGCGCAGCTGCAAAACCGGCGCGTCTTCCTCATCATCACGAATAATACCATACACTTGCTTATGACCAACAACGAGATAATCCTCACCGTTGGGGAATGCGATACGGATATCCACAAATTCATTTTCCCGTAATGTCTGCGGCAAATCGAGCTCACAAAGCTCGACACGTCTTTCATCATCCGTAATGGGCTCACCTTCATACACGATATCTGCGCTGAGCGCAGCACCCTTCGTGAGAGACACCTTAAGTCGCTTTCCCAGCAGATCCTCCTGCGTAAACGACTGCGCAATCGCCAGATCTTCTGAGGACTGCACCCGTTGCATCCGTATCATATCAGCAGTCAGTTCCTCGCCCGCTGTCACATTCCTTGTCAACACGAAAAGACTTGCGTAATTGTACTGCTCATGAAGCTGCTCATAATAGTCCAGGCTCTCTTTTGTCTGCTGCGCGCTCTGTCTCTCGAGCATAAGCATGCCCGTCAGGGGAATTCCGGCAAGAAGCGCTCCTGCTGCCACCGCGCCAATGATCATCTTATGTCTGGCTCTCAGCTTAATCGTTGTTTCCTCCTATAATAGTTCCTGAAAGAAAGACATCTGGTCTTTCTCCAACTGAAATGGATCAGCAATGAAAGGAATCGTCCGCACAGGCACATGGTATGTTCGCTGGAATTTCTTCTTTTCGTATACACTTCCCGTGACAGTAAGCAACGCGGTAAAATAATTTTTAGAATGTTCATTTTCATGCAAATCCATGAATGCTTCCGCTTGCCGTATGCGCCAGGGACTCAAAGACGCGACTATATACTTCAGATCACAGCGCAGAAATTCCTGCCAGCAGCTCTCCTCACAGCCCATATCCAGCATCAGATATCTGTATGCGCCATTTAAAAGCTGTGGCATCTGTGCGAGCTCCATTTGGGGGTAGCAGCCCACACCATCTATCTCAAAGTGATCACCGCCCTGCCCGTCTATATCCATATCCCGGATACACGGACGGCTTCCCAATTCTGCCACCGCCGCCGAAATGCCCCATTCATTCACCACGTAATTCGCTGCAGCAATTGCCAGATGTGTTGTTCCGACCCCGGTGTCCACACCGTAAAATCCGATTGATTTTCGCTCCTTGTGCTTCCTTGCCAACCGTAAATAAATACTTCTCACCACCTCTCTCTTCTCTGCAGTGTATCAAAAAACTGCCGTTTTTCTTCGGAAAGAGCCAGCGGACTTCCGTCAAGCGGAAAACAATATACGTTCCTGCGCCAATGTCTCGCGTAATATTTTGCTGCTCTCTCATTTCCGTAGTTCACAATCGGCACCACATGTTTACGCAGTCGCAGCCTCTCATAGATCTGCATTGCCTGCTCCATCTCCCATTCTCTGCCGCCCAATACCAGAAAGATCCCGTCACATATCTCTAATTCTATGTCTGATGATTCATATGTCCCAAAATCCCGGATCAAACAGCCCTGCTGTCGTTCCATCCATTCCCCGCCATTATTCAGCGAGGCGGTTCCCAGAAAATCACCGCAGGAAATACCACCTGTTCTCCGATCCACCCATACCCGACCCGCATCTGTCATGCGCCGCAGATCGCCGCTGCGATTCTGCTCCACATACAGGCAGGAAGTCCCGGTGATGTTCAGATAAACATTGTAGGAAATCGCCACATGTGTTGTACCGATACCGGCACGCATGCCGACAACTGCCAGATTTTTAAAAAGATGCTTTTTCCCTTCCGAAATCTCTTTTGTTCCAGTCACCATTTCCTTTTCCAACTGCTCCATCAGCTGTGCCGTAGTCTCAAAACGATGCTCCTTCTTTTCTGCCATCGCCCGGTCTATGATCGCATCCAGATGTGCTGAGTGCTCCTCCGACGGTAGAAATTGTGTTAAAAACCGCAGGATCACACCGATGCCATAAATATCCGTGCGCACATCACAAGGTAAGCCCAACCGCTTTTCCGGTGCGGCATAACATGCCGTTCCATAAGACTGGTATGGATTTCCATCAGTGGAAATATAAGATGCAATGCCAAAATCGACTATTTTTATCTGATCGCCATATACTATAATGTGTTCCGGCTTCAGATCCTGATAGACCACCGGTGTCGACAAAGTATGCAGATAACCCATAATGTCACAGAGCTGTCTGCCAATCTGCAATATAAATTTTAGGGAAATAGTTGTCTGACGAAGCACATAGGCTTCCAGCGATTCACCCCGGACATATTCCTCAACAATGTAATAAGACACATCATCTTCCTCGACATCATAGATGATGGGAATACCGGGATGCTTCAAAGATTTCAAAAGTTCTGCTTCCGAAAGGAAACTTGAACTGCCGGGCACGGATTTGGGAATCCGTTTGATTGCCCGTTCCTGTTCCAGAATCTGATGTCTGGCAAGATATACCTGACCGTTGGCGCCGGCTCCGAGAAGCCCGGTCACGATATATTTTCCAAACAGGATCTGCTCCATATTTCTCACCGCGCTTTCTGTATTTCTAACTCGGTGGAAAAAGCATCTTCTACTTCCTTATACCACACGGATTCCGGTTTTGACAACCGCTTTTTTAAAAGTTTATACTTTTTTAAGAATTTCAAACATGCATTTCAGAATCTATGTCTTGACGGTTGAAAAAATTTTTTATATACTTTTTGTACTTTTAGGAAAAATTATTAATTTCTATCATATATTTTATGTAAGTAAGGAAATGAGATTATGAAAATAGAACGAATCAATGACAATCAGATACGCTGCACGCTGACCGGTCAGGATCTGGCAGACCGTCATCTTCAGCTCTCCGAACTGGCTTACGGCAGTGATAAAGCCAAGTGCCTGTTTCGCGACATGATGCAACAGGCATCCTATGAGCTGGGATTTGAGGCAGATGACATTCCTCTTATGATTGAGGCCATTCCTCTCTCCGGCGGCTCCATCATACTTAATGTGACAAAAGTAGAATACCCGGAAGAGCTGGACAGCCGGTTTTCCAACTTTACAGACTTTGATGATTCACCGGATAATTTTGGTGATGACACAGATCATTCCGCAGCTTTTGAAAGCGCAGACGGTATACTGGATCTGTTCCGAAAACTGAGCGCGGCTGCTTCCTCCCTGCGTTCCGCAGACCAGGCAGCAGAGACCGATATCTCTGCTGATTCCCAGCCCCTCGCAGACAGTGCCGCAGACAACGACACTGCCTCTGACAGCACACCGGTAGAAGTTGCCACCGATATCGTCAAGTTGTTTTCCTTCCGGGATATGAACCACCTGATCCGGCTCGCACATGTGCTGGCGGACTTTTATACCGGTGACAATTCGCTGTTTCTGGATGTTCACGAACGGGTATACTACCTCGTTGTGCACAAGGGGAACCACACCCCGGCAGAGTTCAATAAGGTGTGCAATATTCTGTCAGAATACGCACTGCAAAACCGTTATGTCGAATCTGCCGAGGCCTACTTTGGAGAACACTTTAAGTGCATTACTTCGCACGATGCCCTGCAACGCCTGGCACAGCTGTAAAAGATGCATGATACCAAAAGATCCTCTTCTGTTCCGCAAGAACGGTTCAGCAAGAGGATCTCTTTATATGCCCGTATGAGCAAAATTATTTCTCGTGTTTTAAGAATGTGTTGATCTGGTCAACCAGCGCATCCGGCTCGATGCCGTGAACCATCGCCGCCTGCTCGATCGTCTCCATCTGGGATGATGGACATCCGAGGCAGTGCATACCGATACCGAGTAATACCGGGGCAATGCTTTCATCTATCTGAAGTAATTCACCAATCATGGTGTCTTTGGTCACTGTTGCTGCCATCTTTCGATTCCTCCTTTAATGTGTGTGATAATTACCGAAACTCATTATAAACATTTTTTTCAGACTTGTCTAGTATCTATCATGTTTCTAAAGTTATACATAACTAATTCAAAGTACGAATTTTTATACACATTTTCCTTGCGTATAGACTTGTTTTTCCACAATAACTGTAATAAAATAGACCTACAACTACAGTTATTGTAGCAATGCGAAAAATAAGGAGGATAATCAAATGGCTTACGTTATTAGTGATTCTTGTGTATCTTGTGGAACCTGCGAGGGCGAGTGTCCCGTTGGCGCTATCGCTGCAGGCGATGGAAAGTATGAGATCAACCCTGATAGCTGTGTTTCTTGCGGAACCTGCGCAGGCGTATGTCCCACCGGTGCAATCAGCGAGGGCTAATTGCTATTATTTAAACAATAAAAAGAGACTGCGTCATGCAGTCTCTTTTTTGTGTTATTACAGTATCCTTTGTTCACGGTTACCGATTTTTTTACTCCAGCCCCGGCGCTGTCTTTAACGCACGTTTTGTCTGTTTCTTACGCCGGATACTTTTTTTCTGACGCTTGCCATGGCTGCGGATCGCCTCGTCCAGCTTCTTAAAGCGCTCTTCCTCCTGCTCGTCCTGCATCCGCATCAGATAGTTCATTTCTTTAAGCACACGGTCCCCTACTTCTGTCCCTATTTCTTTGCTTAGGTCTTTATTATTGTCCGTCATAGCATTTCGGACAATTTGTGTCATCAGATTCTGGAACTGTTCCATGCGCTCCTGCGGTGACATCTGTACCGGTGCTGACACTGATTCCGGCTGCTTTTTCTCCGGCAGGTGTTTGGTCTTTTCCACGTGGGCGCTTCCTGTCGCCGGCTCTGCGGGCACCTGATGAGGCTTCGTTACATGTTCCGACGCTGCCGGCTGTTCCTTATGTAATGCAGCCTGTTTCTCCTGCTGTAAAATAATTTTGATTGCCTTCAACTGGTATCCCTCTTCTTTCAGCTGCTTAATGCGCAAAAACTGATCGACATTCTCCTGTGTATAGTAACGATGCCCCATTTCATTGCGGGGAACCGTCAGCTCCAATTCATCTTCCCAGTAACGTAATACATGTGACTCCACTGCTACAATATTTGCAGCGTCGGAAATCATATAACGCACCTGTTCCAACCAATCGACCTCCTTTTTTATTTGCTATGCCTTTATTATAGTCAACCAGAAAAAGAGGTACAATCTTTTTTCGCCGCAGGTTTCGACAAAACCTCCTCCTGACCGTCTCAATCCGGGCGCTTTAGCCGGAAGATCTTGCCTTTTTCATTCAAAATGCCCAAAACAGGTGAAAAAAACAATTACCTATGCTATAATAGATGAAATTATGCGTAACTGACCTTTGTATTTTTTTGCAGTTTCGCTATTTAAGGAGGATTCATGAGTAATCGTTCAATTAAATTTAAAGGCAGGCTGCGAAGCTATTTGTGTGCGCCCCTGTACCTGACCGGTATCTTACTACTGTTCAATATTCCTTTTTATCTGATAGACACACGTGCCGGAATTTGTATGAGCGGCTTTACCGGAATCTATGCAGTCACGGTGATCGTGACTTATTACCGGAATAAGCCTCTTCTGCTCAATGAACTGATCAATTTTGCCACACAGTATGGAAGTGTCCAGAAAAAGCTGCTCAACGAATTTGAGATTGCCTATGCCCTGCTGGACTATAACGGCAGGCTTCTGTGGGTCAATGAACAATTTGAACAGATGACCGGCAAGGGAAAGAACTATCACAAATCCATCACCGCATTGTTTCCCTCTATCACAAAGGAACTGCTGCAAGGGGAGGAATCTCTGGAATTAAATCTTTCCCTGGAAGAGCGGCATCTGCGGGTCTCCATGAGCCGCATCTACTTTGACAGTATCATCAGTGAGACAAGCATCGTGGAGACGGAGAGCGACCAGAACTATCTGACGGCAGTCTACTTCTTTGACGAGACAGAGCTGAACCGCTATATTCAGGAAAATGAAAATCAGCGAATGGTTGTCGCACAGGTTTACATTGACAACTACGATGAGGCACTGGAAAGCATTGAAGATGTCAAGCGGTCCCTGCTCGTCGCACTGATTGACCGCAAGGTAAACGCCTACTTTTCCAAAGTGGACGCGCTGGTGCGCAAAACGGAAAAAGATAAGTATTTCGTCGTGTTCCGCCACAAATACTTAAAAGAACTGAAAGAAGACAAATTCAGTGTCCTCGAGGATGTAAAAACCGTTAAAGTCGGCAATACAATGGCTGTCACCTTAAGTATCGGTATCGGTGACACCGGTGCGACCTACAGCCAGAATAATGAATATTCCCGTATGGCGATTGATCTCGCGCTGGGACGCGGCGGCGACCAGGTCGTGCTGCGCGAAGGCGAAAAGGTCACTTACTTCGGCGGCAAAGCCCAGCAGGTAGAGCGAAATACCCGCGTCAAGGCGCGTGTGAAAGCACATGCCCTGCGCGGTATCATCGAGAGCAAAGAGCGTGTCATTGTTATGGGACACCAGATCAGCGACATGGATTCCTTCGGTGCCGCCATCGGTATCTACTGCGCTGCCCGCACCCTTGACAAGAAGGTTCAGATCGTACTGAACACGGTCAGCTCCACTCTGCGCCCGTTCCGGGAATGCTTTACCGAGGAGAAGGGCTATGCGCCGGATACGTTCCTGACCCGCGAGCAGGCGATTGAAGTCTGTACGCCAAACACGGTTGTCATGGTCGTAGACACCAATCGTCCGGTCAACACAGAATGTCCGGAAATATTAAAAATGACAAAAAATATTGTCGTATTTGATCATCACAGACAGACAAATGACGTAATTGAGAATACTGTATTGTCCTACATTGAGCCCTATGCTTCCTCCGCCTGTGAGATGGTTGCAGAGGTATTACAGTACTTTACAGAAGGAATCAAGCTGGCACCGCAGGAGGCAGACAGTATTTACGCCGGCATTCTGATCGACACAAACAACTTTATGGCAAAGACCGGTGTCCGCACCTTTGAGGCGGCTGCTTACCTGAAGCGTTGCGGCGCAGAGGTCACCCGCGTGCGCAAAATGCTGCGCAATGATATGTCTGATTATAAAGCCCGCGCGGAGGTTGTCCGCCACGCGGAAGTTTACCGTGACGCATTTGCGATTTCCGTCTGCCCGACAGAAAATATTGAAAGCCCCACGATCGTGGGTGCGCAGGCAGCAAACGAGCTGTTGAACATCACCGGCATCAAAGCATCCTTTGTATTGACTGATTATAAAGGAAAAGTCTACATCAGTTCGCGCTCCATTGACGAAATCAACGTTCAGCTGATCATGGAGGCACTGGGCGGCGGTGGGCATCTGACTATCGCCGGAGCACAATTAGAGCATTATACGATTGCTGAGGTGAAGCATATGCTTCAGCAGACGATCGATAAGATGATAGAGGAAGGAGACATTAAAGTATGAAAGTCATTTTATTAGAAGACGTAAAATCATTAGGAAAAAAAGGTGAGATCGTAACCGTCAGCGACGGCTATGCAAGAAACATGATCCTGCCCAAAAAGCTGGGTGTGGAGGCTACAGGCAAGAACTTAAACGATCTCAAGCTGCAGAATCAGCACGCCGAGAAGGTTGCTCAGGAAAACTTAGAGGCAGCACAGGCACTGGCCGAGAGCTTAAAGGATAAAAAGGTCGAGGTAAAAATGAAGTCCGGCGAGGGCGGCAGAACTTTCGGTTCCATCTCTACCAAGGAAATTGCCGAAGCTGCCAAAAAGCAGCTGAACATGGAGCTGGACAAGAAAAAGATGGTCTTAAAAGACCCTATTAAGGCACTCGGAACCTATGAGGTACAGATCAAGCTGCATCCAAAGGTAACCGGAAGCCTTACCGTACACGTTTCAGAGGAGTAACATGCTATGCCAGCAGAAGAAACGCTTATTAAGCGCACCATGCCTAATTCCCTTGAGGCAGAACAGTCGCTGATCGGCTCCATGATTCTGGACCGGGATGCGATCATGGTCGCCTCCGAGCTATTGGTCAAAGAAGATTTTTATCATCAACAGTACGGGATTCTCTTTGAAGCGATGGTGGAACTGTTTAACAACCGGGAGCCGGTCGATCTGATCACACTCCAGAATAAGCTCAAGGAAAAAAATGTTCCACCGGAAATCAGTTCTCTGGAATATGTCAAGGATCTGGTGGATGCCGTTCCCACCTCCGCAAACGCGAAATATTACGCGGAGATCGTCAAAGACAAATCCATGCTGAGGCGCATGATCCACACGACCGAAGATATCACAAACGACTGCTATCAGGGCACGGAATCCACAGAGGTTTTGCTGGAGCAGACGGAAAAGAAGATCTTTGATCTGCTGCAGAACCGCGGTGGCGGTGACTATGTACCCATCAAGCAGGTGGTTCTAAACGCGCTGGATAAAATTGAAAAAGCATCCAAGACCCAGGGAAATGTAACCGGTATCGCCACCGGCTTTCTGGATCTGGACTACAAGACCGCAGGCTTGCAGCCCTCTGATCTGATCCTCGTGGCAGCCCGTCCTTCTATGGGAAAAACCGCATTTGTCCTGAATATCGCACAGTATGTGGCATTTCACAGTGACCTGTGTACAGCGATCTTCAGTCTCGAGATGTCAAAGGAGCAGCTGGTGAACCGTCTGTTTTCGCTGGAATCCAGAGTAGACGCACAAAAACTTCGCTCCGGAGATCTGTCAGATGCCGACTGGGAGAAGCTCATCGAAGGAGCAGGCACGATCGGACAGTCCAAGCTCATCATCGACGATACACCCGGTATCTCCATCTCGGAACTTCGCAGCAAGTGCCGAAAATACAAACTGGAGCATGACTTGAAGCTGATCATCATCGACTATTTACAGCTCATGAGCGGCAGTGGCGGCAGAGCCTCCGATTCCAGACAGCAGGAGATCTCCGATATCTCCCGTTCCTTAAAGGGTCTGGCGCGAGAGCTGAATGTTCCGGTCATCGCCCTCTCCCAGCTGTCCCGTGCGGTGGAACAGCGTCCGGATCACCGTCCGATGCTCTCCGACCTGCGTGAGTCCGGAGCCATCGAGCAGGACGCGGACGTTGTCATGTTCATTTACCGTGATGACTACTACAACAAAGATACGGAGGATAAAGGTATCGCCGAGATCATCATTGCCAAGCAGAGAAACGGTCCCATCGGAACCGTCAACCTGGTCTGGCTGCCGGAATACACAAAGTTTGCAAACATGGAACGATAGATCTTAGGAAAAAAAAGACCCGTACACAACTCTGTACGGGTCTTTTTTCATTTATTATTTATAGGCACCATACAGGAAATTCGCGATATCGGCACGGTTGCATATTGCGCCGTCTCCGTTGAATTTGTTGTCTCCTGTATTTTTGATGATACCCTTCTCTTCTGCCCAGGCAACTGCCTTTGCATAGAATACCCAGTCATTAAAATCTGTAAAGGTCGTCTTCTTGGTCGGTTCCGGTGCTCCGATACTCAACCAGACATAGTACAGGGCATAGCCCTTCGGGCAGAAATCATTCGGATATAACAAGCCCCAGTCCACCAGGCCCTTCTGCTGCGCCCAAAGTGCCGGTTTATAGAAGGTATCGGTTGATTTTACATCCGCGAACCAGTTTTTCGACTGTGTCATCGGCGAACCGTTTGCCTTGTACAGATAGGTAAAGACATCTCCCCTCGTGCAGGAAGTCTTCGGAGAGAATTTCGTGCTGTTGAGACCGGTCATGATCTTCTTCTTTACCACCCAGTCTACCGCCTTTGCGTCCTTGGACTCCACATCTGTAAATTGGCTCTTTGATGATGTTCCTGTCGATGAACCTGACGAGCTGCCCTTGATCGTCAGCTTGATCGTCTTCTTTGAATTGAGGTTTAACGTATAGCCACCCTTTACCTTCTTCATATAAGAGGTGTCAAGCGGCAGATACGATTTTAATCCGGAGCTGTCCTTGCAGATCAGATACTCCCCTTCCATTTCCTCAACACTCTTAAAGGTCTTCTTGCCGGTACTGGTGGTATAGGAAGTGATCGGATATTTGGAAATCGCGAAGACCTGAACCGCCTGTGTTTCATAGCTGGTGATACCGATATAATGATAGCTGCTGCGCAGGATATTTTCACGATGCCCCTTACTGTTCATCCATCCAACCACCGCTGATGTGGCACTAAATTTATTTGAGTTA
>JALELN010000114.1 GCA_022771765.1 Lachnospiraceae bacterium
TCGCTGGTCTGCAGGAATGAATTATAATCTGTCGGCAGAATGAGTGCCAATGGTGAATTATCACACAAAAGCACAATCCGCCCCTCTAAAAGTGCATGCACCGCCCGGTCCGGTCGCTCTGTGGTCTGAAACTGCGGGAATGGTGAACCCCAGTGCCGTTCTGCCAACTGTTCGATCATGCCGCTGTCCAGAATACCGTCAATTTCAAACGTCTCCAGTCGTCGCAAAATCTGCTCCAATACTTCTTTTCGTGCGATTCCCTCCATATACATGAGATTCACCAATGTATCGGTACGCCGCCCCGCATGCGCCTCCACATTTTTTAGTTCTGTCGCCCGCAACCGCTTGCGGATCAACGCCGTGTTTGTCTTGACCGAATCAGAAAAACCCTCATTAGAGCCTCTGGTCACCTTTTCGGACTCGGCGCTCTGAACGCCCATGCCCGGATAGCCCTTATCAGGAACCTTCAGTACCTGATCCAGTCCATCCACAAACAGGATCATGTCTCCGGTCAAAAGTCCCTGTGCCGCCTCCTTCAGATCCGTATAAAGAGTGACATCCGTCATACCCCTTCCATTTTTTGTGAGGAAGTCACATACTTCTTCCCGGCTTTTGCCGGACAAAGTCTGGATCAGTCTGCCAATCTCCGAAGAGCCATAGCTGGACGCTGCCGCCACGATCTCAATATAAGCCACCATACAGCGCAGCGGACGGTCTGTTCCCAGCTGCATATCGACCATTTTGATATCCGCGCAGTCCGCAAATATCTGAAAAAAAATCTGCTTATTATGTTCCAAATCCGTTGTTACTGTATATTGCCCCATTGCGCACTCCCGTTTTTTGCATAATAAAAAGGATAGGGCTTTCGTCCTATCCTTTTTATTATGCGTCCTATCCTTCTAATTATGTGTCCTATTTTTCCTGTTCCCGAATGATATGCTTCACCACATCCACCTGATTGCTGATATGCCTTCGGATCATATTTGTCACGGCAGCCTTATCCTTTTCCACGATGCCATGATAGATTGCCTCGTGCTCTTTTAACAGCTGTTCGTGGTTCTGCGGATTTTTCAAGTATTCCACACGATATCGATACATCTGCTCGCGCAAATTGTTGAGCATGCTGATGAGTTTGGGATTGTCTGTCGCCTGATAGATCACATCGTGAAATTCCACGTCCGCCTGTGCCATTTTTTTCAGGTCTCCACTTTTTAACGAACACTCAAAGTTTTTCATATTTTTTTGAAGTTTTTCGATCTCCTCGTCGGTAATCTTATCACAGGCTACCTGCACCGACAATTCTTCCAATGCCTCACGAATTTGCAACACATCCTGCATATCCTTTTCTGTCATTCCGGCAACAATCGCCCCTTTTCTGGGAATTGTGATCGCAAGCCCTTCCTGCTCCAGCATACGAATTGCCTCACGAATGGGTGTGCGGCTCACACCGAGCTTTGATGCCAGCTGCAACTCCATCAGACGCTCTCCTGCCACGAGATCCCCCCGCAGAATCGCCTCTCGCAAAGTGTTGAACACCACATCTCTTAACGGCAAATATGCATCCATATTTAACTCTAATTGATCATTCATCTGTTTTTCTCCTTATGGTTATAAGGCTTTGTCACATAAACCTGCCTCGCAAGTCCGCTGTTCCGGATCTTTGTTTTCGCCTCATAAGCCCGTGATTCCTCTGAAAAAATACCAAAAACCGTAGGTCCGCTGCCACTCATCATTGCTGCGATCGCACCTTGCGCCTCCATCATTTCTTTGATCTGCGCAATCTCCGGATGCATCGGAACGGTTACACCCTCCAGCACATTTCCCATGTGCATCGCCAGTGCGTTCAAATCCTGTTCCTCCAGATCCCTGATCTGCGCGTCGATCGGAGGATGCGGCGGCTCTTTTAACGCATCCAGTGACTGGTACACCAATTTTGTAGAAACACTCACCGGCGGCTTCGCAATCAAAATATAGCAATCCGGCATCGGTGCCAGTCTGGTCAGATTCTCTCCGATTCCCTCCGCGAGAGCAGTTCCCCTAAGCAGGCAATAGGGAACATCTGCCCCGAGACTCAACCCGTATTCCATGAGCCGTTTCATCGGAATGTCCAAATGATATAATTGATTCATTCCGTATAAAACAGCTGCCGCATCCGTACTTCCACCGGCCATGCCCGCAGCTACCGGAATACATTTATGAATATGCAGCTCCACACCGTCAATCTGCGCGAAATCCCGCTTCAATAGATCGGCAGCCTGATAAGCTATATTATGTTCGTCCGTTGGCAAGAAATTCAAATTTGTCCTGAGAGAAATACCATCCCGCTCACGTTTCCTGATCGTCACCCAGTCAAACAGATCAATCGTCTGCATAATCATACGCACAAGATGATAACCGTCCTCTCTTGTACCAATCACATCCAGACCGAGATTGATTTTTGCCAATGCCTTCAAATGAATTACATTTGCCATTTTCTGATACCCTTTTTTCCTGTTATTTAATCATGTATGTTGTCTACTGTATTTTGTATACAATCTTATGTTACATTTTTCCGAAAAAAAAGTCAACCGCAGAGTTCAACTTTCTGATGATCAGGCCGATATAAGTATATAACAGATGAAGCGTAATTGTGCGTATTTTACAGTTACGATAAACATTCATCCGGGCCCACCGGAACGGATTCCGGCAAAAGTATGCGCCAGACGCACGCTTTCGCACGTGGGCGAATCATATAACGCGGGCTATGCCCGAACACCAAGGAGGGTAAAAAGTATGAGTGTAAGTTCTATCGGAACGACGACCGCTGCTGCTTACGTACAGCAGACCGCCGCAACAAAAACAGAAAAAGGAACCAAAGAAACATCCTCTTCCAAGACGAATCAGGACACCGCTGTTGTCTACGAAAAAGGGTTTTCCTCTTCCGAGAAAACGAACAGCACCAAATCCAATGCCGCAATCATCGCACAGCTAAAGGCAGACGCCGAAGCGCGCACCTCACAACTGCAAAGCCTTGTTGAGAAAATGATCTCCAAGCAGGGACAGACACTTGGCACCGCAGACGATATGTGGTCATTTTTAGCAAAAGGGAATTTGAAAGCAGATCCTGAGACAATCGCACAGGCAAAAAAAGACGTAGCAGAAGACGGTTACTGGGGCGCGGAGCAGACCTCGGACCGCATCCTGTCCTTTGCAAAAGCCTTATCCGGTGATGATCCCGACAAGGCAGAGGAGCTTTTGAATGCTTTCAAAAAAGGTTACTCGCAGGCTACAAAGTCGTGGGGCGGCAATCTACCATCTCTCTGCTCTGATACCTATGATCTGGTAGAGAAGAAATTCGGCGAGTGGATGAACAGTTCCTCACAGGATACGCAGACGGACTAATCCAATCGAATGCCGCTGTGCACAGCGTATAACCGTCAATGAAAAATTAGAATTGTATACCGAGGACGCTAACGAGCAGTCCCCATACAACAGCAAGCACATACAGCAGGCATACGATCTCCAGATTCTGCCTGCTGTTTTTATTTAACCTGAATAAGACGAGCAGTCCGACTCCCGCATTGGCGAGTAATCCCGCCATCATCATGCCTGCGCCGATAATACCGTCCACATACAGGCTGGTGATGACCACGGAAGCGGCACAGTTTGGAATCAGCCCGACAAGTGCTGCCGCCATCTGTCCCAGCAACGGAACATTTGAAAAGAACCCTGCCAGTGTATTCTCTCCAACCCACGCAATCAGCAGGTTCAGTACAAAGGAAATCAGCATAATATAAAAGAAAATGCGAAGTGTATGCTTGCAGGCAGACACAAACACGCCATCCTCACAATGACAGTGCTCTTCTTCACAAACAGTATGAATATTCATCTCATCGTCCGCACGGTGCAGCAGGCGATGCAGACACAGTTCTACCAGAAAACCACTGATCATTGCAATCAAAAGCTTGGTGCCAAGAATTTTTAATATTATCGGCAGCGGCACCGCTTCAGACAGCAGGATCGGCAGCATTTCATCTGAAGTTGACAGATAAATCGCCAGCAGCGTTCCAACCGTAATCACGCGTCCGGCAAACAGACTGGACGCTGCCGCCGAGAAACCACACTGGGGCACCACACCAAAAACAGCTCCGAAAAACGGACCTGCTTTATCTACAACACTTATTTTTTTTAATAGTTTTCCACCAGCCTTGTGCTCCAATAATTCCATCGCCAGATAGGTCAGGAATAAAAACGGCAACAGTTTCACACTGTCAACCAGTGTATCCATAATAATATCCAACATGAAAAGCCTCCTGCAGTTGCTTTTATTTTCTCGTAATTACGACCAATCTTATTCCTCTGTCCCGCTCTTTTTCACACGTGTGACAAGGACGGTCTCTATACGCTTTTTGTCCATTGACAGAATCTGAAAGCGCACGCCCTCCTCTGTCTCATAGCACTCTCCTTCTTCCGGGAAATGCTCTAACAGCTCTAAAAGAAATCCTCCCAGCGTGTCTGAATCCTCCGACTCATATTTCACGCCTATCAACTCGCAGAAATCATCGAGATTCATAGAACCGCTGACACGGTACTCTTCGCCCTCTCTGATCACCTCATACTCGTCCTCTTCATCTGTATCATACTCATCACGAATCTCTCCAACGATCTCCTCCAGCAGATCCTCCATCGTGATCAATCCCGCCGTCACACCGTACTCATCGAGAACAATTGCCAGATTTACCGCCTTTTCTTTCATCTCCATAAAGAGCTCATACGTATTTTTATACTCATAGGTAAAAAACGGCTCCCTCATAAGCGCACGGATCGACAGATCCTCTTTCTTTCCCTCATAGGCAAGTACATCTTTCATATTCAGGATACCAATCACATTGTCGGTAGACTCCTCATATACCGGAAGTCTGGAAAAATAACTGTCTCTGTAGATGGCCAGCATCTCATCATAGGTGCTGTTCACATCTATAAAGCACATATCAATTCGCGGAATCATGACCTCCTTTGCCTTGTCATCGCCAAAATCAAAAAGATTGTGAATCATGTCTCGTTCCTTGTCCTCGATCACACCACTCTCCTGTCCGACATCCACGATCGTACGCAGCTCCTCCTCTGTCATGGAACGGATCTCCTCACCCGGATGCACGCCTAACAGCCGCAAAAAACACTGTGACAGCCAGTTTACCACAAATATAACAGGTGTGAGCACAGTCATCAGCGCCCAGATCACACTACAGAATTTCAAGGCCATCTTATCGGCACGCAGCGTCGCGATCGTCTTTGGAGAAATCTCACCAAAGATTAAAATCAAAAGCGTCAGTACACCGGTTGCCACACCGGCTCCGACACTGCCGAACATGCCGATGGCCAGTGTTGTCGCCAGCGAAGACGCAGACAGATTCACCACATTGTTTCCTATGAGAATCGCACTGAGCATCTTGCCGGAATTTTCGGTAATCTGCAGCACCCGCTCGGCACGTGCGTCGCCGTCCTGGGCCAGTGTACGCATATATATTTTATTGACAGTTGTAAAAGCAGTCTCCGCTGATGAAAAGAATGCTGACAGACACAGCAAGAGCACGAGAATCACCAGCTGAGTGATCTGTGAACCGTTCATGAACGCCTCCTAAAAAACTTTTATCAAGTATTGTAACATAATTTCCCTTATTGTACAACGAATAATTTCAAGGCGCTATTTCTACGCCCCGGCTACACTATTTCTTTCTACGCCCCGGCTGTCGGAGATGTTTCCATGTAAGCCACGCTCCCGCTCCGCGAAAAGGCGTAACGGCTACTAAGGATTTTCCATCGTGAAGATCATCACTCGGAAAATCCAAGTACCGACGCTTTTCGAGGGTCTTCCATTGGAAAACATTCTCCTCCAGCCCATTCCGGGAGGTTGAGAGACGCTGCGGATGGTCTTGCTCGGGTCCGTAGATGTTCCGGTGAAAGCGCCTGTCTCGCTGGAATTGTGCTATCGGATTTTGCGCCTTTGCCCGAAGTGCGCGAAGCGAAAAGATTTTTTCCGGATTAGGCTGACGAAAGAATTCTTCAGTGAAAAACCCTCCGAGGACGCCGGTGCTTGGAATTTTCGAGTGAAAGATCTTTCACGATGAAAATTCCTTAGCAGCCGTTGCGTTCGAGGCGGAGCGAAAGCGTGTTTTACACGAAGAAGCTTTCGGAAGCCGAGGCGTGGAAATAGCGCCTGAGGGCAACGAAGCAAAAACGATGGCGCAATCCCAGCGAGCCAGGGCGCATACTCAAACCATAAACATCTCCTACCTCCCCCGCAGCTTCACGATGCGGCTTCCACCGACAACGGCGCGATCTAAACCGGGCAAAGGCTCCCGCGGGTCGAATACCGTCACAAGCTGCGGTCCCGCAATTGCCTGATACCAGTCATCATATGCTACATAAGGCAGCGCAATCGCAAGCTGCGCCTCCTCGCGACGCCGGCGCTTTGCTTTGTTTATCTGTGCTTCCATGTCACAGCGGATCGAATCCAGCTGCTGCGCGGTGAGCGCATACGGATACTGCTCAAACTCCCAGAGCGTTGCCGCCTCCCATGCGCGCAGACGGCAGTCGTCATCCGTCAATTCCAGCGACAGAGCGAACAATTTTTCAAATTGCTCCTGCATCTGACCGGTGCGCGCAACAAGCGTACCATTTTCCCATTCTGTCTCAACCACATCCATAAGCGCATCCTCCGCAATACGATCCATCTGACGGTCATACGCAATCTGCGTTGTCTGCTGTACGAGCAGTCCCTCAATATACAGATCCCGTCCCAGAAACAGACAGACAAACAACGCCGCAAATACCAGACAAAAATCAGTAAGCTTCATACTTTACGGTTCCTCCATAGCGAATGCTCACGGTGCGATCTTCGATACCCGGAATCAATGCAAAACCGGCCTTCTTCTCAATCGTAATGAGCAAAAAATCACCCCTGCTGAAAAAATAATCGCAGCCCCGCTCGACCTGCCGGCGTATATCCTCCTCATCATGATAGGTCTCGCAACAGACATAGCTCTCCGCAGCTTCATCATAGACATACTCCGGCTGCTCATGTAAAAATGTCACCTCATAAACTGCTGCATCATGGGCCAGCGAAGCGTAAAATGTCCGAAGCATCTGTCCACTGATACATCCGGTATTGCACACGCTGTCCACAAAATGCGTTGCCTCCGTCAACAGATACATCTGCTCCGCTGTCTTTGCCCGTTCATTCATGTAGATGAGCGGCATTCCGAACAGGATGATAACCGCAAGAAAGATACTGCATATCTTTCCGAAAATATCACCCATCGTCTGTCACCTCCCCCAGCACTTCTCCCTGCAGATGAATCGCCTGTTCTTTTGCAAACATGACATCCACACTGCGTCCCGCCACAAACATCAGACTGACCGCCAGCACAAACAATCCCGCAGCGGCAGCCATGTACAAGCCTTCCGTCACATGTTCCATATGCCGCTCCTACTGCTGCACAAAAGACAGTCCGGTAATCGTGCCGTTGGCATCCCGTATGACCGCACCCAGAAAACGTCCGGTCGGATTAATATAATTAGCACTTGTCGCATTCTGCGCACTCTTATAATCCAGTGTAGACGCATTTTTCAAACTTCCGTCCGTATCATTAAACTGATAAATATAGTAGCTTGTGTTCTTCTTGGTCTGCACCTTGACGCCGATCATCTCATCGCTGAATTTGCGTATCACATTGATGACCTCACTGCCTGAAACCTCCGTATTCTCATACATCGTCTTTGACGTATCCGCAAACTCCGCCTGCAGCTCATTGATCTGTCCGGTTCCGCTGCTTGCCGTGTCCGATGCCTCTCTTGCAATATAAAATCCCAGACTGATGATAATGCAGGTAATGATAATTCCCGCAGCCAGCATCAGACCCTTTAAACTGTTTTCCATATAATCTTTCTCCTTTCGTAATTAAATCGCTCATGATTAGCACACTAGTAGGAATTGAGCTGCGTCAGCCCTTCCAGCACAAATGGCACGACCAGCCGCAGCGCCAGCAATGCCACAAACGGCAGAAACGCGATCACGCGCGCAAATGCCGCCTTTTCCCTTTGCAGACTTTCCGCTTTCTGCCGGTGCTGCTCCATATGATAAGCACGCTCACCCTCCAGATCATAAAACGCCCGGACGACCGGAATGTCATCACACACAATCAGCGCATCCACCAGCTTTTTTGCGGGTTCATAGGCGAGATCTTCCTTCAACTGCTCCAGACTCTCGCGTCTTCGATAAGAGAAATCATCCACCGCCCGCTGTAATGCTCTGGAAAACACCACAGAAAACCGCTCCATCCACCGCAGAATTTCCTCCACCGTAATCACACTGTGATGCATAACAATCAGAATCAGAGTCTCAAAGCGCAGCGTCTCTTCGCTCTTCTGCTGACCGATGCGCACCTGCAGAATGATCACCCACGCATCGGGAAGAACATATCCGATCACGACAGCGCATAGAAGCAACAACAGCACCGCCGTACCGGACACATGGATTCCCGGCAGACCGGAGAGCCGTTCCCCTGCACCCGAAGCAACACACCCGGCTATAATCATGCCTGCAAATAAGCCGCTGCCAATCGCACAGAGCAGCTTTTGCACCAGAAATTCCCGGATATTTCCAAATCCCCGGAGTACCTTGAGTGCCTCGTTCTTTTTTAAATAGCGACTGTAATGAGCCGCAATATGCATATCTACCAGCATTGCCAGAGCCGGAAACTGTAAAAGCCGCATCGCAACCGTGTGCTTTCTTCCGTCCGGCATTGTCGGGTACTGCAGCTCCTGCACACAGATCACACATAATATCGTCAATAAAAAACAGACAACCAGCGTGACAAAACCGTACGTGCCGGTGTAAAACCGGCTCAGATCCGCACTGACAGAAGCACTCCACAGCTGAATTGGAATGGTAAAAAAGAATGGCAGCACGCAGAGCGCTGTGAGACCAAGAAACGCATAGCGCCCCTCCTGTCTGCGTAAAAGCTCCGTGCGCACTTCCTCCTTGATGTAGCGGATATTATGTACAAACAGCGAGACTCCCTGTATGCGAAGATCCCCAAAGGATCGAATCGTATAACACAACGTAAACAGCAGCAAAAAGCAGGCATCCTTTGTACATCCCGCAGGATACCCTCCATCCTCCGGGCCGCTGTCTGTGCGAAGCGCATCCAAAAGTCCCATCAGCTTGCTCTGCGCGTTGCTTCCACACACCTGCAGGCTCTCCTCCAATGCCTCCAGCATGTCACCGCGTTTTGCATATTGTCCGGCAAACTCGTCCAAAAAACGCTCCTGTTCCGCTAAAAGCTTTTCTTCTTCCTCATGTGCCCTTCGCTGCCTGAAAATCCACAGCCAGAACACCGCCAGAATAAGCTCCAGTATCAGATTAAAGATCAGCTGCACGAAACGCCTCCTTTTCCTCCTCACTCAGCCAGTGCTCCATCTGCGCGCGCGTTGTCGCATCAAGCCGGTTTTTCCTCTGATAGATACCATCCTCATACACAATCAGAT
>JALELN010000117.1 GCA_022771765.1 Lachnospiraceae bacterium
AATCCTTTCGTGTTTTGTTTGTTTGGCGATAGACATTATACCAAAAAAGGAGGTAATTGCTCATTTTATTTGCAAACCTCCAATAAATCAAGGTTTTAAAGGATTTTAGAACAATAAAAACGGGTAGTTTTTGACACTACCTAGTTCGTTAAGGAGGGACAAGAATGGACAAATTTAATGTAGCAATCGCAGACGATAACGAGAAAATGTTGAGATTACTTGGAGATATAGTGGCGAAGGATGCCGAGTTAGAGGTGGTGGGAACCGCCAAGGACGGAGTGGAGGCATACGAGCTGATCAAGAATAAACAGCCGGATGTGATGCTTCTGGATATTGTAATGCCTAAGTTGGACGGATTGAGCGTGCTGGATAAGATGAACAGGGACCATACACTCAAAAAAAAGCCTGCGGTCATTGTGGTCAGCGCGGTCGGTCAGGAGAGCATTACGGAGGATGCATTTGAGAAAGGTGCGGATTATTTCATTATGAAGCCTTTTGAAAATGATGTGATCATCCGGCATATCAAGCGACTGAGAGATAACCGTAACCGCAGAGGCAGTGAGGCGCGCACGACAAATGCATATGAAAAGGTAGCAGATGCGGCAGTCCATGATCTGGAGGCTGACGTAACAAATATGATTCACGAGATCGGTGTGCCTGCTCATATCAAGGGATATCAGTATCTGAGGGAGGCGATCATGATGTCTGTGGAGGATATTGAAATGCTCGGCTCTATTACAAAGATTCTGTATCCGACGATCGCAAAGAAATTTCAGACGACACCCAGCCGGGTGGAGCGTGCGATCCGGCATGCCATAGAGGTGGCTTGGAATCGGGGAAAAATGGACACGATTGATGAACTGTTTGGATACACGATCAATAATGGTAAGGGAAAACCGACCAATTCTGAATTTATTGCGCTCATTGCAGATAAAATCCGTCTGGAATACAAGCATTAAATGGTGTATACTGTATTTAAATGATGTAACTGTAGGATGTTTGCGGTTATAAATAACAAATTGGCATTAGGACTTCGTCACCTGGGGTGACACCTCGTGCCAAAGGATACAGGAGACAGAACATATGAAAAATATTTTGTTTGTGACTTCAGAGGCAGTTCCCTTTATAAAGACGGGGGGACTGGCAGACGTGACCGGTTCACTGGTGCGCTATATTGACAAACAGAAGTATGATGTGCGGGTGATTCTTCCCAAATACGCGTGTATGGACGAGCAGTGGAAAAACAAGTTGCGATTTCATTCCCATTTTTATGTGTCTTTGGGATGGCGGAATCAGTATGTGGGTATTCTGGAGACCGTGGAGGGAGGCATTCATTATTATTTCATAGATAATGAATATTACTTTGCCGGTCCGCAGCCCTACAATCAGTTGCATGAAGATATTGAGAAATTTGCCTACTTTTCAAAGGCGGCACTGGCGGCAGTCGATATGATCGATTTTGTGCCGGATGTGATTCATTGTCACGACTGGCAGACAGCGATGGTTCCGGTATTTTTAAAGGCATTTGCAGATGACTATCCTCTGCTGCGACACACGAAGACAGTGCTGACGATCCATAATCTCAGATTTCAGGGGCGCTATACCATGGATGCCATCAAAAATCTGACCGGACTTCCGGATTCGTATTTTACGCCGGATAAGCTGGAATCCTATGGAGAGGCAAATTTTTTGAAGGGTGGTATTGCCTATGCCGATCTTGTGACGACGGTCAGTCCTACCTATGCGTTGGAGATTATGACACGGGAAGGTGGCGAGAGTCTGGACGGACTGCTTTATGCCAGAAGAAACTGCCTTTACGGTATTATCAATGGTCTGGACAGCGCTGAGTACGACCCGAATCACGATATGTACTTGAAACACAATTTTGGCATCTCAAATATGAAAGAGGGCAAGGCGGCAAATAAGCTGGCATTGCAGCGCGAGCTGAACCTGCCGGAGGATGAGAATACGATCATGCTTGCGATGGTCTCACGCCTGACAGACCAGAAAGGACTGGATTTGATCGCGTATGTGATGGATGATATGCTCAGTCATGCACGTTTGCAGTTTGTGGTGCTTGGAACCGGACAGGATCAGTATGTGAATATGCTGCGTTACTTTGCAGACAAATATCCGGACAAGCTTTCCGTAAATATCTGTTATTCGGAGCAGCTTGCGCACCGGATCTATGCTTCCGCGGATGCGCTTCTCATGCCTTCTCTCTTTGAACCCTGTGGACTGAGTCAGCTGATGAGCTATTGCTACGGCACGTTGCCGATTGTCCGCGAAACAGGAGGACTGAAGGATACGGTGCAGCCCTACAATGAGTACGACCACACCGGCACCGGATTTTCTTTCGCCAATTACAATGCGCATGAGATGTTACAGACTATTTACTACGCAATGCATATTTACTATGATGACAGGACGCAGTGGGATAAGATGGCAGCACGGGATATGCGTATGGATTTTTCATGGAAAAAGTCGGCGTTTGAGTATGAAAAGCTCTATGAGCGGTTGCTAAACAACTAAAGCTTTGGCAGCTCTGGAGTAGAAGTAAACGGTGTCAGAGAGCTGCTGTGTCAGAGGAAGCTGTTCTCTGTTGATATTCTGTACGAGAGTGCATAGCTCTTCGTCAGCACAGCGTGTGTCGGTTGGCAGGAGGAGAACTTCGTGAATGCTGCTGGGCAAAATGTACAGGTCTTTGCCGATATTGTCGGCAAATTCTGCCAGAAGTGAGGGATAGAGCATGCATGCCGCACCACAGATCTGTGTTTCATTTGTCAGCACATACAGTGGAGGTGCAGCATCCCTTTCAAGGAGCGGTAGCAGCCGCTCCAGAGATTCATTGGATTCCATAAGATCGCGGATGGCATCTGTGATCGGCTGAATATAGGCGGGAAGCAGGCGCGGCGTATTGTCGAATGCCTGCTTCTTTATTGTCTCAAGATCAGTCTTCCACAGGTCAAGATGTTCGTTGCGGATGAGGATTGTTGCGGTCTCTCCGTTTTCCAGTCTCAGCATGCAGCAAAAGATGATGACCAGGTCGAGATAACGGATATGAGGGACGTCGGATAGACGGGCTTCGTTCTTATCATAGTTGACAAGCTGATAGACCATGTGTTTTTTTGCCTGTTCAAAATCCGTAAAAAACCGTGGATCGACCGGGTGGTTCAGGCGAACCTCCAGAAAGACATCGCAGATGATGTGACAGATTTCATTGAGGGTAGTGCCTTCTTGATACAGGGAATAATAATCCTCCAGGTAGATAGTCGGCGAGATGTTAATTCCGGGCTCGCGGATGATGAGCGCCTCCAGAAAAACACCGTTATTCTTAGGGATTGCCTGTGTGCTGATCTGTGTGTCTTCGGGGAACATGGGTGTGAGCTGACGGATCAGCTCAGTTGAAAATTGTTGAAAATTCATGAGATACCTCCTTATCATAAGATCTGACAGAAGGTGTGAAGAGTCATCGCATGAATGTATGAAAATAGGATTGAAAAAAGAAAAATACACGCGACACAAATGATTGTCCGCGTGTATTAACTGTATCATACATAACCGGGAGATGCAATTGACAGATTTGTGAAATTTGTTTTTTTGTATATGGTAAAAATAAACAAAATCAATAGCAAAAATATGGTTGATTTTTTAACTGCGTTCCATCGGATAAAAATAACCGCTTAGTTTTTTAACGGATCAATTACGGAAATTCTGCATCGGGATGGATCAGTGCGATAGAGCTCCAGAAGTGTTCCCCAAAGTGTATGCACTTTACTTGTCAAGTAGGCATCCGCCTCGACGGCGTAGGGCGCAAGCTCTGCCACATCAAAAAAACGCATACCGAGAGGAGGAAGAAAGATCAGACAGGTCATGCGGGTCTGATCTTCATGGGTCAGCACATGCTCGTAGGAGATCATGCAGAAATCCTGCCCTTTCCAGGTACAGGCATATTCAACAAAACACTCATCCACCAGCCATTGTGTACCGTCCTGTTCCAGCTTTTCTTTGAGGGAAGCATCCAGATCATCGGTCGTCTCAATCTGCATGCTCCAGTTCAGGTGCCCCCGTCTGGTGTCTTTGATCATCTCATCTAAGGAGTTTGCCAGTTGTTTTGCATTCATTTTTACATACGCCTCCATGAAAAAATAACTATTCTAAACCGCGGCTTAGAATAGTTAAGAGTAAAAAAGAAAGCTGGAAATCGGACTTGAACCGACGACCTACTGATTACGAATCAGTTGCGCTACCAACTGCGCCATTCCAGCCTGTGAATGCGACACAAATCACATCACCTTTAGCATTATAACGATAGTTTTGAAATTTTGCAACAGTTTTTTTACGAAAATGTTGTGTTTGTGCAAAAAAATTGTTACAATGATTAATAAGTACGGATTGGCTGCCGGTTTTTCCGGGAGCGAATGCGTGAAAAGTGAGGAAAGGATTGGAGTTATGGGTGAAACAAAGCAACAGAAACATATAAATGATGACTCAAAAAAGAAGGAGACAAAACCCGAAAAGTCAGAGGCGAAGGCCGGCGCGGCGGAGATCGAGGAGATCAAGGAGTTTGTGGTATCTTCTGAGAAGGAGCGTTCTGAGCGCAAAAAAGCAGAGCAGGCCAGCGTGAGCGCCATCGCGGCATGGAGTAGCAGGAAGAAGAGCATAGCGGTGCTGATCCTGTTTGTGGCAGTGGCGATTGCTGACGTACTGATCGGTATTCTGGCATGTAAGGTCAATCCGGTGGTTGTCTGCGTGGTACTTCTGATACAGGTGGCGATCGGCGTCCTTTTGGATCAGAATCCCATCTGGCTGCATGCCTGTGTGGTGGCGGCGGATGTCATCGCTGGCATTTGTGTCAGTCAGATTCTGCTCATGGCGGTGGCAGCAGTTGTGTATATCGCGGCGATCGCTACGCTGGAGGTATTGCAGCGTATGGGTTATGCGCCCGTGAAGAAAGAGGCATAGCATGACAAAATAAAATCCCTGACAGTCGGTGTGCGTGTCAGGGATTTTTGCTGTGCAGATGTTACGGACCTTACTCATGAACGAAGTGCCGTTCCAGTCGCCCCAGCAGAAAATACAGCAGCATGGCAATGACGCAGAGGATCAGAATGGAGAGGATCACCCAGTCCAGTTTGAACACCTGACTACCATAAATTATCATGTAGCCGAGACCCTGTTTGGAACCGATAAATTCTCCGATGATGACACCAACCAGACACAATCCGATATTGACCTTCATGATGGAGAACAGATTCGGAATGTTGGAGGGCAAAACGACCTTGAACAGGACATGCGAGGTATTTCCGTGAAGTGCCCGGATGAGTTTGATTTTATCCGGAGATGTCTCCATAAAACCGGTGTAGAGGTTTAAAATGGAACCGAAGATCGCAACGGACATTCCCGTCAGGATGATCGTCTTGTAGTTGGCACCGAGCCAGACGATGAGCAACGGCGCGAGGGCGGATTTCGGCAGGCTGTTTAATACCACCAGATACGGCTCTAATATTCGTGACAGGGGTTTGTTCAGCCACAGCAGTACCGTGAGAACAAGGGTGACGATGATGACCAGCGCAAAGCTCACCAGTGTCTCCAATAGCGTGATGCCGATATGCCCCATGAGATCTCCGGTGGACAGCAGATTTTTCGCGCACAGGAGCAGCTTTGAGGGACTGCTGAAAATAAAGGAATCGATCCAGCCCAGCGAAGCGCTCACCTGCCACAGCGAAAGAAACGCCATCAGGATGGCATACTGCAGCACGCGGATCAGTATTTTTGTATGTTTTTGCCTGCGGATGTAGAGATCCTGGGCAGAAAGATGGTTACCGGACAAGTTGATTCATCTCCTTCCATAATTCGCTGAAATAATGCTTGAATTCGTCGGTTTCCCGCCGTTCGATGGAACTGAGGGAGGAATCGAATTCCAGATTGATGGTGCGCACGACGGTGCCCGGACGGGCAGACAGAACCAGTACCCGGTCACCCATGCTGATGGCTTCGGACAGATCGTGTGTCACGAGGATCGCGGATTTTTCTTCTTTGCGGATAATACTGCCGATGTCGTCAGCGACATTCAGGCGTGTCTGGTAATCCAGAGCGGAGAAAGGTTCATCCAGCAGCAGTAGCTGTGGCTTGGTCACAAGTGTCCGGATGAGGGCGGCACGCTGGCGCATACCGCCGGACAGCTCGCTGGGACGCTTGTTTCGAAAATCGTACAGACCATATTTTTGCAGAAGCTCGGTGGCGTATGCGCGTGTTTCGGGAGTCAGCTTGTGCTGTATCTCCAGACCGAGCAGGATGTTTTTTTCGATGGTGCGCCAGCTGAACAGATGATCCTTTTGCAGCATATATCCCACGGAGTCACGGTCACCGCCAATCTCGCCGCATTCCGGGCGGATCAGACCAAAGATCAGGTCTAAAAGTGTGGATTTGCCGCAGCCGCTCGGACCGACGATGACGAGGAATTCTTTTTCACCGACGTTGAAAGTCACGTTTTCAAGGGCAGGGACTTCTCCGTCCATGGAGTGATAGGAGTAGTCCACCTGTCGGAATTCTAAGATTGTTTTCATTGCTTTATACCAACTCCATATTAGACTATTTTCATATATACAATTATTTTATGTGGCTGTGAAAGCTTGGTGAAGCCGTAAAAATCTTAGGTTGATATTTGCTGCAAAATCGGCTAGAATAGAGCGCAGTAAAGGAGAATGACCGTGAACAGGAAAAATTACCAGCGCATGCTGGAACAGACACTGATGAAAATAAAGGCTGCCACAGATGCAGGAGGAGCTGTGCCGACACTGTTGCTGCACAGTTGCTGCGCACCCTGCAGCAGTTATGTTCTGGAATACCTGTCAGAGTATTTTCGTATCACGGTCTTTTATTATAATCCGAATATATACCCACAGCAGGAGTATGCAATGCGTGTGGGGGAGCAACAGGAATTTATCAGGAGATTTCCCGCAAAATACCCGATTTCTTTTATAGAGGGCGCATATGACACGCAGCGCTTTTATGAGATGGCGAAAGGTATGGAAGAGGTGCCGGAGGGTGGCGAACGCTGTTTTCGCTGCTACGAGCTACGCCTGCGCGAGGCTGGAGAACTGGCATGCGCCCGCAATTTTGATTACTTCACGACGACACTGAGCATCAGTCCGTTAAAAAATGCCGACAAATTAAACGAGATCGGTATGCGGATCGGTGAGGAGTTGGGAGTTACCTATCTGCAGTCGGATTTCAAAAAGAAAAACGGTTATAAGCGCTCCACGGAATTGTCGAAAGAGTACGGCATGTATCGGCAGGACTATTGCGGCTGTGTCTATTCGTACCGGGAGCGGCATCAATAAATATACGATAAAGGAGTAAACAAACATGGCACAATTATGGGGCGGACGATTTACAAAGGAGACAGACAAATTAGTCTATAACTTTAATGCGTCCATTGGATTTGATCAGAAATTTTATAAGCAGGATATCGAGGGCAGTATCGCACATGTGATTATGCTCGGGAAGCAGGGCATTCTGACACAGGAGGAATCTAATCAGATTGTGGATTGTCTGTGCGGTATCCGCGCGGATGTGGAAAACGGCGTGCTGGAGATTTCTGATGAGTACGAGGATATCCATAGCTTTGTGGAGGCGACACTGATCGACCGTCTCGGAGACGTAGGCAAAAAATTACATACCGGCCGCAGCCGGAACGATCAGGTAGCTCTGGATATGCGGCTTTATACACGCCTTCAGGTGTTGGAGACCGATGATTTGTTAAAGGAGCTCTTAGAGACGATCTTAAAGATCATGGAGGAGAACGTCGACACCATCATGCCGGGCTTTACACATTTGCAGAAGGCACAGCCTGTCACATTGGCACATCATCTGGGCGCTTATTTTGAGATGTTCAAACGTGACCGGGGACGGCTGCACGATATCTACGTGCGCATGAATTATTGTCCGCTGGGCTCCGGAGCGCTTGCCGGAACCACATATCCATTAGACCGGGAGATGACAGCGGAGCTCATGGGCTTTTACGGACCGACCTTAAACAGCATGGACGGCGTATCTGACCGTGATTACCTGATCGAATTTCTCTCGGCTGCCTCTACAATCATGATGCATTTGTCTCGTTTTTCAGAGGAGATTATCATCTGGAACTCTAACGAGTATCAGTTTGTGGAAATTGATGATGCCTACAGCACCGGAAGTTCCATCATGCCGCAGAAGAAAAATCCGGATATCGCGGAGCTGGTGCGCGGCAAGACCGGACGTGTGTATGGTGCGCTTATGAGTCTGCTCACGACGATGAAGGGAATTCCGCTTGCCTACAACAAAGACATGCAGGAGGACAAGGAGCTCTCCTTTGACGCGATGGACACCGTGAAAGGCTGCATTGCGTTGTTCAACGGAATGCTTGCCACGATGAAATTCAATAAGGAGCGTATGTATGCCTCTGCAAACGGTGGCTTTACAAATGCGACGGACGCAGCAGATTATCTCGTGAACCACGGTGTTCCCTTCCGCGATGCACACGGTATTATCGGACAACTGGTACTTTACTGTATTGATCAGAACAAGGCGATCGACGAGCTGTCTCTGGAAGAACTGAAAGCGATCAGTCCAGTCTTTGAGGAAGATATTTACGACGCGATTTCTATGGAAACCTGTGTGAGCAAGCGTCTGACCATCGGTGCCCCGGGGCAGGAAGCCATGAAGAGGGTCATTGAGCAGGAGCGTGCGTATCTCGACGAAGAATGGCTCATTGATGACGACTATCTGATCAGGTAGCAAAATATATAAATTTACTATTGATTTTTTGTGCAGGTTGTATTAGTATATACAAGAAAAACAGATGTCCGTGTGAGACGGACAGATAAAAAGGAGATTAGCGAGAATGAGTGAAAAATTAAGAGTCGGCATTTTAGGCGGAACCGGAATGGTAGGACAGCGGTTTATTTCAATATTGGAGAATCATCCCTGGTTTGAGGTGACTACGATTGCAGCCAGCCCCCGCAGCGCCGGACAGACTTATGAGCAGGCAGTGGGCGGACGCTGGAAGATGACAACACCCATGCCCGAGGCAGTAAAAAATATTGTTGTAAAAAATGTCAATGAGGTGGAGGCAGTTGCATCCGAGGTTGACTTTGTATTCAGCGCCGTTGATATGACAAAGGATGAGATCAAGGCCATTGAGGAGGCTTATGCAAAGACAGAGACTCCCGTTGTTTCCAATAACAGCGCACACCGCTGGACACCGGATGTTCCGATGGTGATTCCTGAGATCAACGCGGATCACTTTGCAGTTATCGAGTCACAGAAAAAGAGACTTGGCACGACTCGGGGATTTATCGCGGTAAAGCCGAACTGTTCTATCCAGAGCTATACACCGGTACTGACTGCATGGAAGGAATTTGAACCCTACGAGGTTGTGGCAACGACTTATCAGGCAATCTCCGGTGCAGGAAAGACCTTTAAGGATTGGCCTGAGATGGAGGGAAACATTATTCCTTACATTGGCGGCGAGGAAGAGAAGAGTGAGAAAGAGCCCTTGCGTGTATGGGGCGAGGTAAAGGATGGCGTGATCGTTCCTGCTACCACACCGGTGATTACCTGCCAGTGCGTGCGTGTTCCGGTTTTGAACGGACACACGGCAGCTGTTTTTGTTAAATTCAAAAAGAAACCTACCAAGGAACAGCTGATTGAAAAGCTTCGTGAATTTTCAGGACTTCCGCAGGAGCTGAAGCTGCCCAGCGCCCCGAAGCAGTTTATCCAGTATCTGGAGGATGACAACCGTCCGCAGGTAACGCTGGATGTAGACTATGAGAATGGAATGGGTGTCAGCGTCGGACGTCTCAGAGAGGACACCGTTTATGACTGGAAATTCATTGGACTGTCACACAACACGCTGCGTGGAGCGGCAGGTGGTGCAGTACTCTGCGCAGAGACATTAAAAGCAAAGGGTTATATAACAAAAAAATAGTTATTGTACAAAAGTTAAATGTTGCTTATAATAAATGGGAGGTCAATTGTGACCTCCCATTTTGCATAGGATAATGAAGGAGAATACATATGATCGTCAGAGCAGCGCAGATACGGAGTCTGAATGAAAACTATGAGGCGCAGGGGAACAGTATCGTCCTCTTGTACGGAAGAGACGGCTGTGAGAAGGAAGGGATGCTGCGCATTTATCTGAAGGATAAAAAGCATTTCTATTACCGTGCCAGACAGGCATCCGGTCCGGAACAGTACCGTCAGATGGCGGCGGAAGTGGAAGCTGCCTATGATGTGAAATTGCAGAAGGGCACCTACAATGAGATTTTTAACCGGGTAAAGAGTGGCGATACCACAAAGCTTGTGGTGGTGATCGATGAATTTCAGTATATTGTAAAAAAAGATCCGGAATTTATGGATGCGATCATCAAATTAAAGGACAAGAAGCTCTATCCAGGCCCGGTGCAGATCATCCTCGCCGGTAGTGATGTGGCGTGGGTGGAGCAGGAGATGGGTGACTGTCTCGGAGAGCGCGTGAAAAAGATCAAGGAGACTATGAAGCTGACGGATCTGTCATTCCTTGATCTCGTACGAGCCTACCCCAGTCTGTCTGTGGCGGAGGTTGTTCGGATCTACGGAGTGATCGGCGGCGTGTCGTCCTATGTGAGCCGATGGAATCCGAAGATGGATTTTAAGACAAATATCTGCCGGAATGTGTTATCTACTTACGGCTGGCTGCACCATGAGGCGGAGCGCTATATTTCCCTGCGTCTGCGGGAACTGGCGGTGTATGAGACGATACTGACCGCCATCGCGGCGGGCAACCGCAAGCTTAACGACCTCTATCATCTGACTGGATTTTCAAGGGCGAAAATCTCTGTTTATCTGCGAAATCTCATGGAGATTGATGTGATAGAGAAAGCGGATTCCTTTGAGACCGGGGGTGCACGAAATACCCAGAAAGGACTGTATCAGATCCGGGATCATTTCATCAATTTCTGGTTTCGGTTTGTCTATCCTCATTTGTCGGATTTGTACATGTTAAAGCCGGAGGAGTTTTACGACCGCTATATTGCGCCGGACATCGAAGAATATATGAATCGCTATTTTGTGCAGGTATGCATGGAATATATGGAACTCATGAACCGTGTGGATAAGCTTCCCATCAAGGTGACGAAGCTTGGCACATGGATAGGAAAGCAGGGAACGGTAGATATTGTGGCGCAGGACGCGGTGCGCAATACCATTGTCGGCTCCTGCAACTGGTCGAAGCCCATGATGACTGCCGCGGACGTGGCGGGACTGGCGCAGACATTGAAAAAGGCAAGACTGGCGCCGAAACATATTTTCCTGTTTACGGCGACAGAGTTCGCCCCGGAACTGCTGGCACTGGCGCAGCAGGATGAACGGTTTATCCCCATTGATATGAAGGAGTTGTAACTGATAAAGTCCGGGCAGTACAGGGACTGCAGGGGCAATCAAAAGGAATTTGTTATGGCAAAATCACTATATATAGCAGAGAAGCCCAGTGTCGCGCAGGAGTTTGCCAAGGCACTGAGGCTGGACATGAAGCGTTACGATGGTTATCAGGAGTCGGAGGAAGCCATCGTGACCTGGTGTGTCGGGCATCTGGTGACTATGAGTTATCCGGAAGCCTACGATGAAAAATACAAAAAATGGTCGTTATCGACCCTGCCATTTCTCCCGGAGGAGTTCAAATATGAGGTGATCGGGGCTTCGGCAAAGCAGTATCGTATTGTTGCCGGTCTTTTGAATCGTTCCGATGTGTCATGCATTTACGTGTGCACGGACTCGGGGCGGGAAGGAGAGTACATTTACCGTCTGGTGGAGCAGATGGCGGGGGTGAAAGGAAAGGAACGTCGTCGCGTTTGGATCGATTCCCAGACGGAGGAAGAAATTCTGCGGGGCATCCGCGAGGCAAAGGATCTGTCTGAGTATGACAATCTGGCCGCAAGCGCCTATCTGCGCGCAAAGGAAGATTACCTCATGGGAATCAATTTTTCCAGACTGCTCACGCTGCGCTATGGAGACACTGTGGCGAATTACTTAAATGAACGCTATGCGGTGATCTCCGTCGGCCGTGTCATGACCTGTGTGCTGGGCATGGTGGTACGCAGAGAACGGGAGATCCGGGCATTTGTGAAGACACCTTTTTACCGCGTGCTGGGGACGATCTCTTTAGATGGCGCGAAGATTGACGGGGAGTGGAAGGCAGTGGAGGGATCGGAATATTTTCAGTCACCGAAGCTGTACAAGGAAAACGGTTTTAAGGAAAAAACAGATGCTGAGGCGCTGATCGGAGGTCTTTCACAGATCGATCCGCAGATGGCGACGGTTGTCTCTGTGGAGAAAAAAAAGGAGACGAAAAACGCGCCGCTGCTGTTCAATTTGGCGGAGCTGCAGAATATCTGTTCCAAATTTTTTAAGATCAGTCCGGATCAGACCTTGCAGGTCATTCAGGAACTGTACGAGAAAAAACTGGTGACCTATCCGAGAACCGATGCCCGCGTGCTCTCCACTGCAGTGGCAAAGGAGATACATAAAAACATCGGGGGACTGAAAAATATTCCCGGTGTTCGTGCCTTTGCGGAAGAGATCTTACAGACGGGAAGCTACAAAAATATCGCTAAGACCCGCTACACCAACGATAAGCAGATCACCGACCACTATGCGGTCGTTCCCACCGGACAGGGACTGGGAGCGCTGAAATCCTTAAGCGACCTGTCCATGAAGGTATATGAGGTTATTGTGCGAAGGTTTCTGGCGATCTTTTATCCGCCAGCGGTGTACCAGAAGGTGAGTCTTGTGACACGGATCGGGCAGGAACAGTTTTTCGCCGGATTTAAGGTATTAAAAGACCCCGGATATCTAAAGGTGATGGACTATTCGTTTTTTAAAAACAAAAAGAAGGGGGCAGGGAGCACGACGGAAACCACAGACGGAAATGAGGGGGAGGATGGCAACCGTACAGATGCGGAAGAGGCCGAACAGGAGATTTCTGATGAGCATCTGCTGGAGCTGGTAGCGTCTTTGAAAAAAGGTGTGCAGATCCCTGTAACGGGATACGCCATCAAGGAGGGGGAGACCTCTCCACCGAAGCGTTATACTTCCGGCTCCATGGTGCTGGCAATGGAGAATGCCGGTCAGCTCATCGAGGATGAGGAACTGCGGGCCCAGATCAAGGGCAGCGGAATCGGTACCAGCGCCACCCGCGCTGAAATCATCGCGAAACTTGTGAAAAATAAATATCTGGCGCTGAACAAAAAAACGCAGGTAATCACGCCCACACAGATGGGCGAGATGATCTTTGACGTGGTGAATGTGTCTATACGCTCTCTTTTAAACCCGGAACTCACCGCCAGTTGGGAGAAGGGGCTGACCTACGTGGCAGAGGGCAGCATTACGCCAGAGGAATATATGGTGAAACTGGAAAACTTCATTCGTTCCCGCACGGACGCGGTGATGAAGACAAATAACCGGTATGCGCTGCGGCAGTATTTTGACGCGGCAGCACCCTTTTACAAAAAGCAGCCAGCGAAAAAAAGTAAAACAAAAAAGGAGCAATAGCTATCATGAAACAATGTGAAATCAAGGAATTATATGATCTGACACAGACGATTGCGGGAGAATATCTGGCACGGTTTACTTATCCGTGGGAGGCATTGGACGGAATCAAAGATTTTATTAAAGCGCTGGGTCCGGCACTGGACCCGGACATTTACGAGAAACGGGGGGAGGACATCTGGGTGGCAAAGTCTGCCACTGTGGCGCCTACAGCTTGCCTAAACGGACCCCTTATCATCGATGAGAACGCACAGATCCGCCACTGCGCGTACATCCGCGGTTCAGCCATCATCGGAAAGGGCTCTGTTGTGGGCAATTCCACGGAGATCAAAAATGATATTATTTTTAACAGTGTACAGGTGCCACATTACAACTATGTGGGTGATTCGATTTTAGGATATAAGTCCCACATGGGCGCAGGTTCCATCACTTCCAATGTCAAGTCTGACAAATCCCTCGTGGTGGTGAAGGACGGCGTAGAAGAGATCGCTACCGGACGCAAGAAATTTGGCGCCATGCTGGGCGATTTTGTGGAGGTGGGCTGCAACAGCGTCCTAAACCCCGGAACGGTGATCGGCAGACATACGAATATCTATCCGCTGTCCAGTGTGCGGGGTGTCATTCCGGCAGACAGTATCTATAAGCAACGTTCTGAGATCGTTGCGAAAAATTAGTTGAGAAAAAATGAAAAATACTATGGACGATTTCGACAAAATATGAGAAAATACAAACAGTATGTTCCGACTTTGATATTTTTTTCACACAAAGAGCGGAACGCATATAACAAATACTAATTATTGAAAGGAGACTTACAATGATTTACACAAAGGAAGTTGAAAACATGTGTCCCGTAGCAAAGGGCGCAAAGCATG
>JALELN010000122.1 GCA_022771765.1 Lachnospiraceae bacterium
AAACAAAAAGGTCCGGTCCAAACTGACCGGACCCTTTTTGAGTCGTTGTAATCTCAAGTCTTGTGAAAATCTTATGCTAACTCAGAGAAGTACTTGATTGTACGAACCATCTGTGAAGTATAAGAGTTCTCGTTGTCATACCAAGAAACAACCTGTACTAAGTTGTCCTCGCCAACCATGGTCTGTGTTGCATCGAAGATTGAACCATAGGTGCTTCCTACGATATCAGAAGATACGATCTCATCCTCATTGTAGCCGAAGGACTCGGTAGAAGCTGCCTTCATTGCTGCATTGATCTCTTCCTTGGTTACAGACTTCTCAACAGTTGCAACTAAGATTGTGGTAGATCCTGTAGGGGTAGGAACACGCTGAGCAGATCCGATGAGCTTTCCGTTTAACTCAGGGATAACTAAGCCGATTGCCTTAGCAGCTCCGGTAGAGTTGGGAACGATGTTTACAGCACCTGCACGGGATCTTCTTAAGTCACCCTTTCTCTGAGGTCCGTCAAGGATCATCTGATCTCCGGTGTAAGCATGGATGGTGCTCATGATACCAGACTTGATGCCTGCTAAATCGTTCAGAGCCTTAGCCATAGGTGCTAAGCAGTTTGTTGTACAAGAAGCTGCGGAAATGATAGTATCCTCAGGCTTTAATGTGGTGTGGTTTACATTGTATACGATAGTAGGAAGATCGTTTCCTGCAGGTGCAGAGATAACAACCTTACGAGCGCCGGCATTGATATGAGCCTGTGCCTTCTCTTTGCTGGTGTAGAAACCAGAGCACTCTAATACTACGTCTACCTTTAACTCACCCCAAGGGCAGTTGTTTGCATCCGGGAATGCGTAGATCTTGATTGTCTGTCCGTCTACGGTGATAGAATCCTCACCTGCAGATACGGTATCAGCTAATGCGTACTTACCCTGTGATGAATCATACTTTAACAGATGTGCTAACATCTTAGGGCTTGTTAAATCGTTGATTGCTACTACTTCATAACCCTCTGCCTTGAACATCTGTCTGAAAGCAAGACGACCGATACGGCCAAAACCATTGATTGCTACTCTTACTGCCATTTTGAATTCCTCCTAAGAATTTAATAATGTTGTTTTTTTGCAAATGGGACACGCCCAATCTGTTGACATTGTACTAAATAATAGATAAAAATTCAACCCCCTATTCTTACTTTGTTAAAAAATTATCTATGTACCTCTTCTATGGCTTGACATTTTGCGCAAAACTTTTCAAAATGGAAGCAAAGAGAACAAAGGAGATGAACACCATGCTATGGGATACACACATGCACTGCCGTTTTTCCGGCGACAGTGAGGCTGACCCGGAAGACATGATAAGAACCGCCCAGAAGGCAGGTCTGGACGGAATCTGTTTTACGGATCATCTGGACTATGACTTTCCGTCCGACCCGCCGGATCTGTTCGTGCTTGATCCAAACGCTTATGAACAGGCGATGCTGGCTCTGAAGAAAAAATATGAGGGCATCTTTCCGGTCCTCCACGGCATTGAGATCGGTGTCCAGCCACACCTGCACGAAAAGCTGCGGGAAGTCGTCCGCACACATGACTATGATCAGGTCATCTGCTCCTCCCACGCGATTGACGGGCAGGATCCGTATTATAAGACGTTTTTTGAGGGACGCGAGGAACAGGAGGCATACCGGCGATACTTTGAATCGATCCTCGAGAATCTGGAGGGATTTTCGGATTTTGATGTATACGGTCACATCGACTATGTCGTGCGTTACGGCCCGAATACCAACAAATTTTACTCCTATGAAGCCTACGGAGATGTGCTGGATGCCATCTTAAAGAAGCTCATTGAGATGGGCAAGGGCATTGAGATCAACACCGGCGGTTTTAAATACGGTCTCGGACACCCGAATCCCTGTGAGGATATTTTAAGACACTACCGCTCTTTCGGCGGAGAGATCATCACCATCGGCTCTGACGCGCACGAACCGAAGCATGTAGCCTTCGATTTTGCGAAAGTGCCCGCCATCCTGCGGGAAGCCGGTTTCACACACTACACGGTATTTGAAAAAAGGCAGCCGCGTTTTGTAGCGCTGCCGGAATAAAGGAGGTTTCCCATGAACAAAAATATCGCAACCTTTCCTCTGACCGAAGCTTTTCGCGCCGGGGGTGAATGCCCGTTTTGCAATCTGGAGCGTTCCGCGGAACAGCACGCCATCTCTTTTATTTTAGGCTCTGCCTACATGGAAGATGATATCCGCGCGGCGACGGATGCCACCGGTTTTTGCAGACACCACTATAAAATGATGTACGACTACGGCAACCGTCTGGGCAGCGCCTGGATCTTGAGTACCCATATGAAAAAGCTGAACGAGGAGCTCACAAAGGAACTTCGGGATTTCACTCCCGGCAAGACCTCCATGCTCAGCCGTATGAAAAAAACGGACATGTCTTCTGATGACGCGCCTCAGACTTCCATCGGCAGCTGGGTAAAGAAAAAGACCGACAGCTGTTATGTGTGCAGTCATTTTAAGGAGATCTACGGGCGGTATCTGGATGTATTCTTTGACATGCTGAAAAAAGATTCTGAATTTCAGGAACTGTTTAAGCAGAGCAAGGGCTTTTGCCTGCCGCACTTCGGTGATCTGATGGAGGCTGCGGAAAAGCGCCTGAACGATGCCCAGAAAAAAGAGCTCTATCCGCAGATATTTGCCATGATGCAGGAAAACATGGAGCGGGTGCAAAAGGATGTGGCATGGTTTGTGGAGAAAAACGATTACCGCAACAAGGATAAGGACTGGGGGCAGTCAAGGGATTCCATCCAGCGCGCCATGCAAAAATGTGCCGGCGGATATCCTGCCGACCCGGTGTTCAAGCTGGATCCGTGACAAAGCACACTGTCTTTATTTTATATTTGTTTTTCTGCAGGCGAGCACCCGCGCATTCTCTTCTACCCGCTTTTTGTCCAGTGGATAAAAGAAGAAAAGAGCCAGCCCGAGGATGAGAAATCCCACCGCCGGCACGAGCGTGCTCAGCATGAAAATCCCTTCTGTCACCTCCGGCTCAAACTGGGTGGCACTGGAATAGCCGATCAGTGTGAGCAGTCCTCCGGTCACGCCGGAGGCTGCTGCCTGTCCCAGTTTTCTCGCAAAGGAATAGACGGAATAGATCGTGCCGTCTGACCGCTCTCCCGTCTGTACTTCCGTATCATCGATCACATCCGTGATCATCGCCCAGCAAATCAGCGAAAATGCTGCCAATCCCACATATGCCAGCGCAGACAGAACGACAAACAGCCATGCATTATGCGTGTGCGTAAAATAGGTGAACGCAAATACGATCGCGCCGAAAAATGAGCCGGCGATCGCCAGTTCCTTTCTGCCGATGCGCATCTGCAGCCTCACCACGAACGTTGCCAGCAAAAGTGTCACCACAAGGCCGATCAGACCGGAGGCAGACTGCGCCGCCACATTTTTAAAATAATTCGGATACACATAGGTCGTCATTCCCTGCATGGTCAGCTGAACCAGCAGCATGAGTACCGAACAGACGACTATGCCTACAAGCGCACGGTTTGTCACCAGATTCCGCAGCAGTTCACCCAGCTGAAAGCTCTCCGTCTTGCGCGCTACTTTCACGCGTTCCGTACACAGATAGTAACAAAGCATATAGCAGATCACGGAGCCGATGGAACAGATTGCCGCCGCAATGGTTGTGCGTGTTCCGGAGAGCACCTGATTGCCCGCCTCATCCTGATAGAACACGTAAACCGGAAGAATCACTCCGATCACCGTGCTGGCCAGTGTGGCACCGATCGTCCGGAAATTGGACAGCTGTGCACGCTCCTTCGGTTCCGCGGAGATAGCGGATGCCATGGATCCGTATGGAATATTGATACTCGTATAAAAAATGCTTCCCCACAATAAATAGGTAAAAAACATCCAGAAGATTTTAAATCCCATGGAAAAATCCGCAAACCATGAGGCGTACATCAGAAACGATGCCAGCGCCACAGGTCCGCACATGCGCCTGATCCATGGAAGAAATTTTCCCCGCCGAAGTGTCCTGCTCCGGTCCACGATCTGCCCCATCGTCACATCCGTGAATGCGTCCACAAAACGCGCTGCCATCATCATGATACCGACCAGTCCCACCGATATACCCATCACATCTGAATAAAATTTCATTAGCATCATGCTTGATAATATAAAGGTAAAGTCATTTCCGAAATCTCCAAACATATAGCCGATCTTATCCCGCATTCCAAAAGGTCTACTGCCGTTTTCCATTTTTCTACTCCTTGCATAACAAATCGCGTTTTTTGTATAGTAGTATGCGCCGGAAACAGCCGGCTATGCGGGAAAAGGAATACATAAATATTTCCTTTTTGCAGAGAATAGCTTCTATAAATAAACAAATATATAAACACTGACCACTCAGGAGGTACTTATGCGAAGGATCATCAATCTGAACGAAGACTGGAAATTTATGCAAAAAAGCGTGGAAATGCCCACAGAATTACCCTGTGACTGGGAGACGGTAAATCTTCCCCACACCTGGAATGCCGTGGACGGACATGACGGAAACGGCAGCTACGATCGGGGAAGCTACTGGTACGCCCGCACCTTTTCCACGCCGAAGCAGCCCCTTGCAGGCGGCCGCACATTCATTGACATTCCCGCTGCCGGCCAGCAGGCAGCCGTCTATGTCAACGGCAAAGAAGCGGTCTGTCACGAAGGCGGATACTCTGCCTTTCGCGCGGATATCACCGATCTGTGCAAGGATGACGGTGAAAATCTGCTGGTCATCAACTGTAGTAATGAATACAAAGACAGCGTTTACCCCCAATCCGCTGACTTTACCTTTTATGGCGGGCTCTACCGTGGTGTCAATCTGATCAGCGTGCCGGAAACACACTTTGCACTGACCTATTACGGAGGCCCCGGGATCATGGTCACTCCCACTCCCCGGGATGACGGTGGAGCCATGTTTGAAGTGAACGCATTTGTGAAACATGCGGATGAAAACTTCACTGTACTCATCTCCATCACCGATGCTGATGGGCATGAGGCCGGATATGCCTGCTGCCCCGCAACGGAAGCGAAAACGACCATCTACGTGCCCGATGCCGTAAAATGGGAAATAGATGCCCCGTATCTGTACACGATCACTGCCTGTTTACAGCGGCGCAATGAGACTTACGATGAAGTCCGTGTGCGTGCAGGCGTGCGCAGTTTTTCCTGTGATCCGGAAAAAGGCTTTATGATCAACGGAAAAGAGACTCCCCTGCGGGGCGTGTCCCGCCATCAGGATCTGCTCTACAAGGGCAATGCACTGTCAAAAGAAGAACACAGACGGGATGCCGAACTTATCAAGGAGCTGGGCGCAAATACTGTCCGTCTCGCCCACTATCAGCACTCACAGGATTTTTATGATGCCTGTGACGAGCTGGGACTGGTCGTCTGGGCCGAGATCCCCTTTATTTCCGTATTTAATAAGGATCCCAAGGCACACGACAACTGCATCAGCCAGCTGAAAGAGCTCATTATTCAAAACTATAATCATCCCAGTATCTGCTTCTGGGGTATTTCCAACGAGATACTGATTGGCGGTATTTCCGAAAAGCTGGTAGAAAACCATCACGAGCTAAACCGCATTGCCAAGGAGCTGGATCCGACCCGGCTGACCGCCATTGCCCATGTGTCCATGACCCCCACGGACGGACCCATGCACCACATTACCGACACTGAGAGCTACAACCACTATTTTGGCTGGTACGGCGGACGCATGGAGGATAATGAGGTGTGGCTGGACAAGTTCCATGCTGAGCACCCGGATATCTGTCTGGGCTTATCGGAATACGGCTGCGAGGGCATTATCACCTATCACGGCAGCGATCCGAAATGTAAGGATTATTCCGAGGAATATCAGGCGCTCTATCACGAGCACATGGCGAAGGTCCTCCACGAGCGCCCGTGGATCTGGTCCAGCCACGTGTGGAATATGTTTGACTTCGGATGCGCCGCGCGGGACGAGGGCGGCGTGAAGGGGCGCAACAACAAGGGTCTTGTCACCATGGACCGGAAAACGAAAAAAGACAGCTACTATATTTATCAGGCTTACTGGAGCAAAACACCCATGGTGCACATCACCGGAAAGCGATACGCGAAACGCGCAGGTGACCCGATCACTGTCAAAGTGTACTCCAATCAGCTTTTCGTCACCCTCTTTGTGGATGGACAACGCGTAGATGAAAAAGAGGTGCACGACCACATCTGCACCTTTGATCTGTTTCTAAGTGAAGGAACGCACTTCCTTGTGGCTGACGCGGGAGCTGTCAGGGATTCCATGACGCTGGAAAAAGTATCAGAAGAGCCGTCCATCTATGTGCTGCCGGAGTTTAAAGAACGTGCGGAGGGAGTCGCCAACTGGTTCAAGCTGTCAGGCGATCTGGATCTGACTGCCCCGATGGAATTTCCGGAAGGCAAATACAATATCCGCTATACGATGGAGCAGCTTGCCGCTTCCAAAGAAGCGCTGGATGTTGTCTCCGAGGCGGTCTTTCTGGCGACAAACTTCAAGTTAGTTCCGGGAGAAGGCATGTGGGACATGCTAAAGGCCATGTCTCCTGAAGCAATGACTACGATGACCGGTGATTCGCTGCCGAATGGTTTCTTGGAGAATCTGAACGCGAAGCTGAATCAAATTGATGTGGTGGAATAAACGACAAAGGGGATGCTTTCTTTCATTGTTTTCTTTAACGTTTTCGTAAAATTCAC
>JALELN010000154.1 GCA_022771765.1 Lachnospiraceae bacterium
CTCTGTCTTCGCGATCATATCTCCAGTGTCCAGTCCCACATCCATGCGCATGATCGTGACACCTGTCACATCATCTCCGTTTAGGATTGACCACTGGATTGGTGCTGCTCCACGGTATTTTGGAAGCAGGGATGCATGCACATTGATGCACCCGTATTTCGGTAGATCTAAAAGTTCCTTCGGCAAAATCTGACCGAAGGCTGCCACCACGATCAGCTCCGGCTCATAATCCTTTAACACCCGAAGCGAATCCGGCTCACGTACGCGCTTCGGCTGAAAGACCGGAATGCCAAGCTCCAGCGCTTTTTCTTTGACCGGCGGTGCCACAAGCACCTGTTTTCGCCCCTGCGGCTTATCCGGCTGCGTCACGGCGAGCACAATCTCATGTCCTGCCTGCACCAGTGCCTCTAATGTACCCACGGCGAAGTCCGGTGTACCCATAAAAATCAATTTCATTGTCTAATCCTCATCATAGGTCACGTCATGAAGCTGACCTTCTACTAACTCAGTGTACATATGACCATCCAGATGGTCGATCTCGTGGCAGAAAGCACGCGCCAACAGACCCTCACCTTCCAGCTCGCGCTCCTCCATATTTTCATCCAGTGCCCGCACCACCACATGGTTCGGTCTCGTCACCTGTCCTGCCTTTCCCGGCAAGCTCAGACAACCCTCGTCACCGGTCTGTTCCCCGTCTGATGAGACGATAACCGGATTGATCAATACGATCGGTCCCTCCCCCACATCAATCACGCACAGGCGTTTTAACACGCCGACCTGCGGACCTGCAAGACCAACACCGCAGGCATCATACATGGTGTCGAGCATATCGCCGATCAGTTCTTTGATACGGGGTGTCATCTCTGTGATTTCTCTGCATTTTTTTTCAAGTACCGCATCTCCCTGGATGCGAATCTGACGTAAAGCCATGTTATTGTCCTCCTAACTCTATCATACCGCCCTTTTCTGTGGGCATTTGCTTTCTTCTTCTAGAACCCATTGATCGGGTTAAAATCAAATTGCACCGTTGTCTGCCGCCACAACCCCTGCGACATCATTTCCTCCAGACCATCCTTGGCGCAGACAAGTTCTTCATAGTCCTCGCTTTTCAGATAGATGACCCGGCGGTAAATATCGTTGACCTTCGCCACCGCTGCCTCTGTGGGCCCAATCATGGAAAGCTGCGAGAAATGTTCCCGGAGCCACTGTCCCAGCCTCCTGCTGCATGCCTCCGCTTCCGCCTCCTGCGGCGATGTCACCGCAATCAGCAAAAGATTCCATACGGGAGGATAACACATCATCTCCCTGTAGGCAACCTCCTGCTCATAGAAACGCTCATAATCCTGATCTTTTGCGGCCTGAACAGCGTAATGATCCGGCTGATAGGTCTGGATGACGACCTCACCGGGACGCTCTGCACGCCCCGCGCGTCCTGCCGCCTGCGTCAGCAGCTGAAACGTGCGCTCTGCCGCCCGGTAATCATTCGCATGCAGCGAGAGATCCGCCGCCAAAATACCCACCAGCGTCACTTTCGGAAAATCATGTCCCTTCACGATCATCTGCGTCCCGATCAGAATATCTGCCTCCTCGTTTGCAAAGGCAGACAGGATCTTTTCATAGCTGTCCTTCGTGCGCGTCGTGTCGTAATCCATCCGAAGCACCCGCGCACCGGGAAAGCGGTTTTTGACGATCTCCTCGATCTTCTGTGTGCCGGCGCGGAACGCGCCGATATATTTTGATCCACAGGACGGACAGTGCGTCACCTGTGGCATTTCATATCCGCAGTAATGACATTTAAGCGTACCATTATTGTGCAGGCTGAGCGACACGTCGCAGTGCGGACATTTGACCGCTTTCCCACACTCCCGGCAGGACACAAAACCGGCCATTCCGCGACGGTTGAGAAAGAGCATCACCTGTTCCCCCCGCGCAAGCCGTTCCTCCATCAGCTCCTGCAATTTTCTGCTTAGGATCGAGCGGTTTCCACTCTTTAATTCCTCCCTCAGATCTGTTACATGGCACGTAGGAAGACTGCTCGCATTTTTCGCGCGGTTTGATAAATAAAACCGGCGAAGCTGCCCTTTTTCGGCACGGTAGCTGCTCTCAAGAGAAGGAGTCGCAGAACCCAGGATCACGCTTGCGCCCGCCATACGCGCCCGTTCGAACGCCGTCTCTCTGGCATGATAGCGCGGAACCGTCTCCGATTTATAGCTGCTCTCATGTTCTTCATCGATGATGATATACCCTAAATTTGAAAACGGTGTGAACAACGCCGACCGTGGCCCGATCATCACATCCAGTTCCCCGTTTTTTGCCCGCAAAAACTGGTCATAGCGCTCGCCCTGTGAGAGTCTGGAGTGAAGGATACTCACCCGGTCGCCAAACCGGCTATAAAATCGCATGACGGTCTGGAAGGTCAGCGCGATCTCCGGGATCAGTACGATGGACGATCGCCCCTGTGCTGCCGCCCGGGCGATCAGCTCCATGTACACTTCCGTTTTTCCGCTGCCGGTCACACCTTGTATCAGATAATTGCCATACTGCTCCGCCTGAAAATCAGCGTCTATGGCATCCACCACCGCCTGCTGCTCCTCATTTAAAACAATGTTGTATCCGCTTTTCGTCAGATGCCCCACCGGATTGCGGTAACGATCCTCACTGACAATGCGGATGACCCCCTGTTCCTCCATCGCCCGGAGCACAGTACCTGTAATGTTCAGCTTGTGTGTTACTACCTCATAGTCAATGCACGGATTTTCCAGCAATGCTTCCAGCAGACGTGCCCGCGCTGTTCTGTGCTTGCGGGTTAACTCTGCCAGCAGATTTTTCGCCTCTACCATATCCTTCAGCGCCAGTTCTACCGTTCGTTTTTGCTGCAGCCGCTCCTTATGCTTGACCGGAATGACCGTTTTCAACGCCTGGTTCATGGTCCCACCATAATTGCGCCGCATCCATGCCGCCAGCGCGATGAGTTGAGACTCGATCGGAACCGACTGTTCCACAATACGGGCGATTTCCTTGATCTTACTCACATCATAATCTGTCCGGTCTGTGATATCCACCACATACCCGGTGCGCAGCGCATTGCCGCTGCCGAACGGCACCTGTACCTGCATGCCGATCGTCAGCCGCGCAAGCAGCCCTTCCGGTATCCGGTACTGAAACACTTTATCTAATTTTTCATGTGATATATCAATAATGATATTCGCATACATGAGTTGTTTCCTTTACTGCATATTTTGTACCAGCCGCTCCAAAGTGCACTGCCTCATACATTGTGCCTCGCATTCCCTTTCAACTCTTCCAGCACCTCAGCAATCAGTTCGCGCTCATCCATATGGTGCTTCACGCCGTTTATCTCCTGATAGTCCTCATGCCCCTTTCCGGCAAGCACAATGACGTCACCCGGCTGTCCGTTTGCGATGGCATAACGGATGGCCTCCTTGCGGTCCGCGATCTCTACATATTTTCCATCCGTCTTGCCGATGCCGATCTTGATATCGTCGATGATCGCCTGTGGTTCCTCATTTCTCGGATTGTCAGAGGTGATGATCGTCAGATCCGCCATCTTTCCGCTGACCTCGCCCATCTCATAACGGCGCAGCTTGGAACGGTTTCCGCCGCATCCGAACAGGCACACCAGTCTGCCGGGATC
>JALELN010000166.1 GCA_022771765.1 Lachnospiraceae bacterium
ACCGATGACAAGCGCGTATCCGCCGTCCTCCGTCAGACGCACGGTTGCGCTTCCCACATCCACATTCGAGATACCGGAGCCCTGCATAGCGATGGCCATGCCCTTCGCCCGCACCGTATGATCGTTTATCTTTTGGCAAAGGCAGGTATCGTCCCAGCCGATCTTCTCCTTTGCCCGCGCCAGACAGCGATCCAGCGCACAGCTTGTAGCTGTCTCGCCGTAATAGGAACGGATCACGTTGCCTTCTCTGGTCATATTGATCTCACGGATCGCGATCGGGCTGATGCCGAGCTTGTCCGCCAGCTCGTTCACTGCGGATTCCACCGCAAAAATGCCCTGCGGTGCGCCGTAACCGCGGAATGCCCCTGCCGACTGCAGATTCGTGTACACTACATCATAATTAAAACGATAGGCCTGCAACTGATTCGCATAGAGCGAAATCGATTTATGCCCGGAAAGTCCGACAGTCGTCGGTCCATGCTCACTGTAGGCGCCGCTGTTGGACAGCGTATACAGATCCATTGCCCGAATGTGCCCCTGCGCATCAGCTCCGACTTTTACGTGCACCTCCATCTCATGCCGGGGAGAAGCCGCAATCTGGCACTCCTCCCGGGTATAGACGAGCTTGGAAGGGCGCTTTGTCATCCATGTCACAAATGCCGGATATATCTCTGCTACCACACTCTGCTTCGCGCCAAATCCCCCGCCGATACGCGGCTTCGTTACCCGGATTTTTGATTTAGGTATGCCCAATGCATTGGAAACTATACGCCGCACATGGAAAATAATCTGTGTGGAGCTGATCACATGCAGTCTGCCATAGGTATCTATCTCACAATAGGTACGAAATGTTTCCATCATCGCCTGATTATTCGCCTTGCAGTGCACACATTTTTCCACGATCTGACTGCACTGTGCAAAGGCCGCGTCAAGATCGCCCCAGGAATCCTCCTCGTGAGCCACCAGATTACGGTGATTGTCTGCCCCCACCGGGCAAAGCGCACGCCAGTTGTCCTCCGGGTGTACGAGCAGTTCATTGTCCTTTGCCGTGTGAAAATCCAGCACCGCAGGCAGTACCTCATAGTTCACCTTCACGCGCGCCAGCATCAGATCCGCCGCCTCTTTTGTCTCAGCAGCAATGATCGCCACCGGATCTCCCACAAACCGTACACGTCTGTCCAGAAGCAGCCTGTCATAGGCGCTGGGCTCCGGATACGTCTGTCCGGCCGTCGTAAACCGCTCCTGCGGTACATCCTTATAGGTATAGACAGCCACTGCCCCCGGCACGGCCATCGCTTTTTCCGTTTCAATATCCGTAATGAGTGCATGGGCGTGGGGACTGCGAAGGAGCTTTACCACCAGACAGTCCTGTGGCGTGATGTCATCCGTATACACCGGCTGTCCGGTCACAAGCTGCATGGCATCCAGCTTGCGGATCGGCTTTGTCACTACCTGATATTCCTTCTGACTGAGCTTACTCATGACGCACCTCCCTCTTGTTCTATACGGTCTGCGCGATTCCGCTCCGCCCTGTTCTTATAATTCAGATAGGAACGGATGCCGCGCAGCTGTCCCTCATAACCGGAGCAGCGGCACAGATTACCCGCCAGATACTCTTTGATCTCATCATCGGTGGCGTCAGGATTCTCCCTGTAAAGCGCAATTGCGTTCATCATCAGGCCCGGATTGCAAAAGCCACACTGCTCCGCGCCCTCATCCGCGATGTAGGCACCATACTCCTCCGCTTCCTCACGAAGCCCTTCCAACGTCACAACAGAGTGGCCTTCCACGCGGGCTGCCAGCGTACTGCAGCTGAGCACCGGTCTGTCATCCACAAATACCGTGCACAAACCGCAGTTTCCGGTCTCGCAGCCCCGTTTGACACTATAACATTTCAGACTGCGCAAAAGATCTAAAAGCAGGGTATCCGCAGAGATTTCAACTGTGCGTGGCACATCATTTAAAATAAATTTCAATTCCATCTTAGCTCTGCCCTCCTGCTTCGTTTTTCTGTGTCATATCCAGCGCGCTTTCGCGCTGTTTCCCTGCATCCTGTGAGTTCTCCTGTTCCGCGAGATCCATCAGATTCCGCTTTGTCAGCACGGCTATCATTTTTTTGCGGTAATCCGCACTGGCGCGCACGTTTGAGCCGGTGGCAAGTTGCTCTGACACCCATGTTCCAAAGGCAGCCGCGGTCTTTGGAGTGATACCGTTCTTTAGAATGCCTGTCAGATCTGCGGTATACGCCGCGCGCATGGGCCGCGCGCCCACGCTCACACGATAAACGCCGTTCACCTTCGCCCCGCAGCAGGTCAGAACCGGAAAATCCGTCTCGGAATTTCGCACACTGCGATAAGCGACCGCCTCCACACGTTTCGGCAGGATCACTGCCTCCAGAATATCGTTTTTTAGTTCCTTATCAAGCGGCGCGTCTGACGCATACACCGATAACGGCAGCTCACCCGCATGATAGAACTTCACCTTTGCATCCAAAGCCAGAAACAATGTCAGAACATCGGAAAACCCGAATCGCCCGAAAATACTGCCTCCCACTGTCGCCACATTGCGGAACTGTACACCGACGATATGACGCAGACTCTCATGCAGCGCCTCGCCCAAATACGTGCCCAGCCCCTCATGCTGCTCCAGATCCCGCAGACTCACCATCGCACCGATGGTAAACGCCTCGTCCGTCTCCGTGATCCGGTCAAGTCCCAGATCTGTAAGGTCAATCACGCCGCCGACCGTGCGGTGCTGCAGCTTCAGCCACAGCATACCGCCCAGTACAACATTGCTCTTTTTCTGATTTAATTCATATGCCTCCGCCAGACTCTTTACCCGATAATACTGCTTGAATTTCAGCATGAAACTCTCCTTTTCTTAGAATTCCGCCCCTCGGACATGCCACCCGGAATCCGTTGTATAGTCCTTAGTCTAAATTTGTCGTATGATCCTTTTTCGGTAAAACAATATTTAAGATAATCGCCACCACTGCTGCCGGCACGATTCCACTGCCGCCAAAGGTCAGACGTAAAAGCTCCGGCAGATTGTTCAACAGCGCACTGTTGGCGCCCACACCGTAGCCAAGTCCCAGCGCGACAGAAACAATCGTGATATTACGCGCAGACAGAGGCTCTCTGGTAATCAACTGAATACCACTGATCACAATAGATGAAAACATGATGACAGCCGCGCCGCCCAGCACACTCTGCGGCATAATGGAGATCAACGCCGCCAGCTTCGGAAACAGACCGCATAAAATCAAAAATACCGCACCGCAGGCAAGGGCCATGCGGTTGACCACCTTCGTCAAGGTAACAAGACCAACGTTCTGTGAAAAGGACGTATTCGGCAGCACACCGAACAACGCAGCAAAGGAAGATCCGAGGCCGTCACACATCACACCGCCGGACAGCTCTTTATCCGTCGCCTCACGGCTCATGCCGCCCTCCATCACACCGGAGATATCGCCAACCGTCTCCACCGCCGTCACAATGAACATAATCAGAACCGGTAAAATCGCGCGCCCGTCAAATACGAGCTTTACCGGCATCACTTTGGGAAGGGCAAACCAGCCGGCCTCCCTGACCTTGTCAAAATTCAGTACCCATGCCTTGGTATACTCCACGCCATCCGCATTGACAGCCGTTGTCGGGAGTACCATGCCCATGATAAGACAGACAATATATCCCACAACAATACCGATCAAAATCGCGGAGGAACTCGCCATACCCTTTGCATAGTGCTTCACGGCAAGAATCACCACCAGCACGATGAGTCCCACCAGCAGATTTTCCAGTGACCCGAAATCCGATGCATTGCTGCCTCCACCGAAAGAATTGACACCGACGCTGATCAGCGAAAGTCCAATCGCAAGCACCACCGTACCGGTCACAACCGAAGGAAAAAACCGGCGCAGCGGCTTTAAGAAAAAGCCTAAAACCGTCTCAAACAATCCGCCGATGACTGACGCTCCCATGATTGCGCCATAGGCGAGCACACCGCCACCCATACTGGCCGCCACGCTGCTGAACACACCGATAAAACCGGAACTGGTACCCATGATGATCGGCACCTTTCCACCGACCGGACCGATGGAAAACAGCTGTACCAGTGTCACAATACCGGCGATCACCATCGCATTCTGTAACAATTGTACATACACAGACGCAAATTCCGAACCTGCACCGATTCCACACGCGCCGCAGATCACAATGAGCGGCGTCAGATTGCCGACGAACATCGCCAGAACATGCTGTAATCCGTAGAGGATCGCCTTTCCGGTCGGAATCTTCCCGTAAAACTCATAGGGTGACGTATAGTCATTTGTCTTTTGCATAAAAAAACTCCTTTTAAAATTTTCTATAAATATGTTTTATCATAGCATATTTACAGGAATTTTAAAAGGAGTAAACGGTACTTGTACATACCCTTTTTCTTCCGCTTCTTCCGCTTATTTCAAGACATTGTCCAGAATGCAATGCGCAACCTCCAGCTTCGACATGATGGGCAGTTTCTCCATGCCGTCCGGGCGAATGAGCGTCACCACATTCGTCTCCGTACCAAAACCGGCACCTTCCGTGCGAAGATTGTTTGCCACAATCATATCCAGATGCTTCTTTTGAAGCTTTGCCTTTGAATTTTCAACAAGCTGCTCCGTTTCCATGGAAAAGCCGCAGATAAACTGATCCGCACGCTTGCGTTCGCCCAGCGTACCCAGAATATCAGTTGTACGGGCGAGCTCCAATACATTGTCGCCCTCTTTTTTCTTGATCTTGTGATCCACGAATTCCTTCGGGCGGTAGTCTGCCACGGCTGCTGCCATAACGAGGATATCCGTATCATTGAAGCGGCTCTCCACCGCCTCATACATATCCTGTGCACTGACAACAGAAACGACTTCCACCGACAACGGCGCCGTCAGGTTTGTCGGCGCGCTCACAAGCGTCACCTGCGCCCCGCGCAGCATGGCTGCTCTGGCAAGGGCATAACCCATCTTTCCGGTGGAGTGATTGGTCAGATAGCGTACCGGATCCAGCGCCTCCCGGGTCGCACCGGCAGTGACAAGCACTTTTTTTCCGGCAAGATCCTTTTCGCAGGCGATCTCCGCTTCAATATATGCAAATAACATCTCCGGCTCCGGCATTTTTCCCGCTCCGGTATCCCCGCAGGCAAGATATCCGCTGGCGGGCGTGATCACTTTCATGCCATATTTTTGCAGCGTGCGGATATTGTCCTGCACGATTGGATTTTCGTACATATTCGTATTCATGGCGGGCGACACAAGAATCGGTGCCTTGCAGGCGAGCAGCGTCGTCGTCAGCATGTCATCTGCAATCCCGTGTGCCATCTTCCCGATGACATTCGCGCTGGCAGGCGCAACCAGAGCAACATCCGCCCGCTTTGCCAGCGACACATGCTCCACCTGAAACTCAAAATTCCGGTCAAAGGTGTCCACCAGACATTTGTTTCCGGTCAGTGTTTCAAAGGTAATCGGATTAATAAAATTCGTGGCGTTTTTCGTCATGATCACATGAACATCTGCGTGCTGCTTGACGAGCATGCTGGCAAGGGACGCGATCTTATATGCCGCAATGCTTCCGGTCACGCCCAAAAGAACCGTTTTATCTCGTAACTGTTCAGTACCCTCACAGTTACGATGCAAAAATCCATGAAAATCGTCTTCAACGATGGGATTTTTGCACTCCTGAATCATATTCTCACGATCTACGCGGTTCCGCTCCGATCTGTTCTGAACAGTCACCTTTTCACTTAACAATTTACGCCTCCTGCATGTCTTCGAGTCTGCCATGCTTCTCATAGCTCGTAATGCGCTCCACATGATTGTTTTCATCCACAAAAACAACGGTGGGCTTGTGGTTTTTTGCCTCCTCCGGTGTCATCGTGGCATATGCCATAATAATGATTTTATCCCCGGTGGATACGCAGCGCGCCGCCGCGCCGTTCAGGCAGATCATACCGCTGCCACGCTCCCCCGCAATCGTATAGGTCTCAAATCGGCTGCCGTTGTTCACGTCCACGATCTGCACCTTTTCATATTCCAAAATACCGGATGCTTCCAGCAACGCCTCATCCACCGTGATACTGCCCACATAGTCCAGCTCTGCCTGCACGACGGTGGCGCGGTGGATTTTTCCTTTCAAAAGTTCGATGTTCATATAGCTTTTTCCTCTAAATCATAAAGTTATCAATCAAACGAGTCTTTCCTATATATACAGCAAGTGCGACTAACATCGGCGTTTTCACGGTGTCGATCTGCTGCATGGTCAGGCCGTCTACTGCTTTCACATAATCAATGCGCGCCAGCGGCTCTTTCTCGATGAGGGCACTCATCTCGGATACGATCTTCTTCGCATCGGTCTCGCCCGCTGCCACCAGTTCCTGTCCAAGCTTTACAGCTTTTGAGAGTACAAGCGCCGCCTGACGTTCCTCTGCGGAGAGGTAAGTATTGCGCGAACTCTTCGCCAATCCGTCCTCCTCCCGCACAATGGGACAGCCGATGATCTCCAGATCCATGTTCAGATCCTGTACCATCCGCTTGATGATCGCCAGCTGCTGTGCATCCTTCTGTCCAAAGTACGCCCTGTCAGGCTGTACGATATTAAATAATTTATTGACGACCGTACATACCCCGCGGAAGTGTACCGGACGTGATAATCCACATAATTCCTCGGTCAGCACGGACATATCCACATAAGAGCAGAAGCCGTCCGTGTACATTTCCTCCGGTTCGGGATGAAAGATCAGATCTGCGCCCAGTGACTCGCAATAAGCACTGTCCTTGTCCAGATCTCTGGGGTAGCTCTCCAGATCCTCCCCCGGTCCAAACTGCATGGGATTGACAAAAATGCTGACAACGACCTTGTCATTCTCCTGTCGCGCACGGCTGATGAGACTGCCGTGTCCCTCATGTAAATAGCCCATCGTGGGGACAAAGCCGACGCTGCAGCCCTCTTTTTTCCATGCTTTTACCTGTTTTCTTACTTCATTTATCGTAGTTGCAATCTGCATTATCGTTCTCCTCATTAATACAATTTTTCTAACACATCATCCGCGATGCCGTAGGTCTGCGCCTCGGTGGGGAATGTGCCTGCCTTCACCTCTGCGGTGTAATCCGCGAACGCGTCCTTCATGATCTCGCCGACCTCTGCAAAATGCTTCACAAACTTCGGCACATAATCGGAAAACATGCCGAGCATATCCTGATATACCAAAACCTGTCCGTCACAGCCTGCTCCTGCGCCAATACCGATTGTCGGGATGGAAACAGACTCGGTAACCTTTGCCGCAATCGGCGCGGGCACACATTCCAAAACAACCATCGATGCACCGGCT
>JALELN010000183.1 GCA_022771765.1 Lachnospiraceae bacterium
ATAATCCGCAGGAAGGAGACAACTACTTTGTGGATGTATATCGGTTTACCGGAGATTTTGCGGAATCGGATCTCCATCTGCAGGCGGAAGAAACCGACGGATGGATGCTGGCGGATATCGGGCAGATCCGGGCGCTTGCCCGGGAGGGCATTTTCCTTCATTATGACAGTATCAAAAAAGCATTTGATAATTAATGTATGTGAACATAAAAAATCAGGCGTGATTTGTTACGCCTGATTTTTTATGCGTATGCATTACTTGATGGGATCCGGTTTGTCGCTGGTGTATTTGTCCTCGGCAGCAGTGGACTGTTCGGGACTTAAGAAAGCAAACTGTAAAGCCTTCTGGCTGTCTGTGACCATCGTGCTGATAATGATATTTCCATCTTCAAGATACCAGACATCGCCGTAATTTGTTTCTTTTTGCGTGTTATAACCACTCTCGCCGTGGGCGGCAACCACATCCGCGTGGATCGTATCATAGAGCTTATATAGTTCCTCTGCGTCGTCTGAACCATATGCCCAGGCAATGCTTGCAAGCTTATCATCCTGATCAAACATATATTTTACAGTACCGGGAACTCCCTGATATTCCCGGTCGTATGTATAGGTTGTACCTCCGTACACGGAATCGTAGGTCTCGTGGTCTGTTCCCTCGACGTTCTCCATATCCTTCACACTGCTCTCCCATTTCAATTCGGAGAACGGGCAATCCGGCAAAGCTTCGGATTTTTTGCTGCCACAGCCGCAGAGAAGCACTGCCGCAAAGAAAAGCGTGAGGCAGAGACTGCAGATCTTCTTTTTCATGATGGATAAATTCTCCCTGTGAATCTTTAAAATTCCGATGTCATAAACTGTTTGGGTGTGATGCCCTTGTATTTATGAAACGTCTTGATAAAATAACTCTCATCGTTAAAACCGCAGGACAGCGCCACCTCTTTGATAGAGATATCCTTGGTGGATAACATCTCGCAGGCACATTCGATCCGGTAATAATTCAGATAGTCAATGGGCGTGCGCTCTGTCATGCTGCGAAAATAGCGGCAGAAATATTTTTCATTCATGCCGGCGATCTTGGCGAGATGTTCAAGCTTGATGTTATTATAATAATTCTCTGAGATATAGGCAAGCACATTCTTGATCGAATTCAGCCGTTCATTTGCCACGGCATCATCCCGGTTCTGTTCATACAGATGCTTTTCGAAGATGGTACCGATGAGCTGATACAGATAGCCCTGCACTTTGAACTCGTAGCCGGTGGAACGCGAGGAGAGCGCTTCACACAGTCCCCGTACCAGCTCACAGATGCCGTCATCATGTGCGGAAAGCAGATTATGGATGAGGATCTTGTGGTCGGTGATGTCCTGAATGATCTTTGCGCAGGCATGGTTATCCTTCATGAGGATCTGCAGGTCGAATACGATGCAGTCATACACACAGTCCACAGGTGTGCCGCCGTGAAGCACGCCGTCTGTGATAAAAATGATATCTCCGGCGTGGTAGACGTTGGTCTCGTTGTTGATCGTCAGGTGAAAACTGCCGGATAAAATGCGTATGATCTCGTATTCCGTATGCCAGTGATATGTCATATGATAGCGTGGACTTCGCGGTTGTTCGTGGTAAAACGCGATCGGAAAGTTAAACGTTCCATGTTTGCGCTGTTCTTTGTACTCTATGTATTTCATGTTTGCTCCTTATCGAATTGGTGAATATATTACAATATTTTTTACCATTATATCACTTTTCAAATCATTTTCCAATCGTTATAATAAAAAACGAACAAGAGCGTACCGTTTCGCGAACACGTTCGGAGCGTGAGGCAGAAAGGATTCATTATGGCAGCAACAATACGCGATATCAGGGAACAGACCGGCTTATCGCTGGCGACCATTTCAAAATATTTGAATGGCGGAAATGTGCTACCTGAAAACAGAGAGAAGATCGAGACTGCGATCCGCGACCTGCACTATGAGGTGAATGAGATTGCCAGAGGTCTTGTGACCAATAAGACCAAGACGATCGGCATGATCGTCTACGATATCGAGAGTATGTTTTCCGGTGTACTGATCCGGCACGTGGGCGACTGCCTGCGCAAGGCAGGCTATGCATTGCTGGTGTGTGACTCCTGCAACGATGAAAAGATCGAGGCAGACAATGTCCGCTTTCTTATAAATAAGAAGGTTGAGGGCATGGTGGTCATCCCGGTATCCTGGAAAGAGGATTTCCTGCTGCCGACCCGTGAAAAAAAGATACCGGTTGTGCTGATGGACCGCTCATTTGCGGTATCTGATTTTGATTGCGTAAAGATCGACAATCGGACAGCTGCTTTGCGGGCAACCAATCATCTGCTGGGGTGCGGACATAAGAAGATCGCGATCATAGCTTCCCGTGTGGAGTATACGGGCTGGGAGCGCTACAAGGGCTTTCGGGAGGCAATGGTTCAGGCAGGACTTTCCGTGCCGGAGGAATATTGCAGGATCGGAGCACATACCATAGAATTCGGGCATGATAGCATGCTGAAGCTGTTAGAGCTTCCGGACCGCCCGACTGCGGTGCTCATGACGAATTATGAGACATCGCTCGGCGCCGTGATGGCAGTGAACGAATCAGGCTTTGATTGCCCCGGAGATATTTCCATGCTGGGATTTGATGATCTGATCATGTCACATGTCGTAAAGCCGAAGTTGTGCATGGTCGTGCAGCCCATGAAAGAGATGTGTGAGAAGGCAGTGGAGCTGGTGCTGACGCAGATAAACAGCAAGGAGGAGCGGCCACCGATCGAACTGAGTATGGGCACAACGCTTCGCGACGGAAACTCGATCAAACCGTTACAAGGGAAGTAGCGGAGGCTGGCGGGCAAGTGACTATTTTACCATCTTTTTCCCGAAACGTCCCATCTATATAAATTGACAAGCGACGCTTTAGGGGGGATAATAAGGTTACTTGAAGGGTGAAACGGTTCATCCTGATTACGCCAACAAAAAAAACATAGTTGGGAGGAAGAAAGTTGGAAAAGATTAAACAAAATCCAATCGTAAAAAAAATAGGATTTAACAGAATCGTGCTATGCGGTGTACTTATTCTGATGTACATACTGTTTAGCGTGACTTCAAAGGGATTTGCGGGACTGCCCCGTATCCTGAGTGCATTGAACTATGCATACTTCCTGGGATTTTTATCACTTGGAGTAACATTCGTTATTGCAACGGGAGGCATTGATTTCTCTATCGGACCTGTAATGTTCTGCGCAGCTCTGATCTCAGGTTACTGCCTGACCAGTTACGGTTTACCTACAGCACTTTGTCTGGTGATCAGTATTCTGGTAGGATTCCTGTTCGGATGCTTTAACGGCTACCTCGTAGCATATTGGACAGTACCGCCGTTCATCGTATCCATGGCGAGCATGAACATCGCCAAAGGTCTTGCATCTGTATTTACAAAGACACAGTCCGTGAGCTGGCCGCAGGCAGCAGAGGCAGCCGGATGGTTCCGTAAGCTGGTAAAAGTCGGAAGCTTCCCGGTAGGTCTGGTGATCTTCCTTGCAGCAGCTGTGATCTGTTCACTGCTTCTGAACAACACGAAGGCAGGACGCTATATCTTAAGTCTTGGAAGCAACAAAGAAGCGGTTCGACTTTCCGGTGTAAATGTGAAAAAATGGGAAATGCTCGCATATGTCATCTGCGGTACGCTGGTCGGCATTGCAGCCATCTTCTTTGTAGGAGCATATACAACCGTACAGCCCGGATACGGCGACCAGTACAACAATGAGGCGATCGCAGGCTGCGTAATGGGAGGTACTTCCATGGCAGGTGGTCTTGCATCTATCGGAGGAACTGTTATCGGCGTATTCATTATCTCACTTTTACAGGAAGGTATTCTGGCGCTGGGTATCAACAAGAACTATCAGTTAATCATCACCGGTCTGATC
>JALELN010000198.1 GCA_022771765.1 Lachnospiraceae bacterium
TCCTTTTTCTCCCTCTACAACTTCGAACTCAACCTTCTCGCCATCCTTCAATTCCTTGAAGCCGTCCATATTCAGTGCTGAGAAATGAACAAATACTTCGTTGCCGGCTTCATCAGAAATAAATCCGTAGCCTTTTTTTGCGTTGAACCACTTAACTGTTCCCTGCTGCATAATACTTCCTCCTAAACTCAATTAGATATTACTTGGAATTTTACGTCTTTCTTAGGCGCAGCTTTTTCAATTCCTTACTCAACATAGCATGTTTTGGTAATTTTGTCAATTCTTTTTATAAAAAAGTTCTATTTTTTATCTAACATGCACATCCAATTGCGGAAAAGCAATCTCTATTCCGGCCTCATCCAAGGAAAGCTTGATCTGTTCGGTCAGTTCCCATCTCTCATCCCAGTATTCCTCCGGGTCGGTCCAGACGCGCACAATCAGATTGACGCTACTGTCTGCCAGCTCATCCACCAGAATCATCGGTGTCTCAGTCTGCAAACGGTGGGAAGACTGCTCCGCCACCTGCTGCAATACCTTCTTTGCGCATCTCAGATCCGCGCTGTATGCAATACCCACCACGACATCCAGCCTGCGTCTCCCGCTTTTGGTCAGGTTTGTGATACTGTTGTTGGCAAGTGTGCCGTTCGGAATCACAACCATCTTCTGATCACCAGTCAAAAGCGTCGTGTAAAAAATAGAGATTTCCTGTACATATCCCTCATTTTTCCCGCTTCCCTCAACAATATAATCTCCCACAACAAAGGGCTTTAACAGCAGAATCAATACACCTCCCGCAAAGTTGGAAAGGCTTCCCTGCAAAGCAAGACCGAGCGTCAGTCCGGCAGAACCGAGCACAGCTACCACAGATGCAGTCGTGACACCGAAAAATCCCAAAATGATCAGAATTAAGATGAAATAACCTGCCACCTTGACAATCGCATCCAGAAACTGCTGGACACCCTCATCTACATTGTGGCGCTGCAGCATTTTCCGGAACAGGCGTCGAACCCATTTCATGAGACGCACCCCGATCACATAAACCAGCACGGCACCGATGACGGATAATGCAAATTCAATGAATGCAGGAATCATGTCTTTCATGTAATTTTTCAAAAAAGAGAGATTTTCCGTCTCTATTGTCGGCATAGGCATACTCCTGTCAAATCTCGTGAATAAACAAACCACTGCGCAGCTTTGGCTCAAACCACGTCGATTTCGGCGGCATTAAGAGTCCTGCGTCAGCTACCGCGAACAGTTCCTGAATATCTGTCGGATACATGGCAAAAGCGCAGACACAGTCTCCGTCCACACTACAGCGCCGCTCCAGCTCATCCAGCCCTCGGATACCACCTACAAAATCAATGCGCTTGTCCGTCTTCGGATCACCGATACCGAGCACCGGTGCCAGAAGAAGCTCCTGCAAAAGAGACACATCCAGTCCCTTCACAGGATCTGTGCTGCGGTCTGTCTCCCTGATCGTGCATAGATACCAGTTTCCCTCCAGATACATGGAAAAATTACCCTTTTTTCCGGGCTTGCGGTCTGTTCTCTCCACCGGTCTGACATCAAAAATCTCTTGTACCTTTGCCAGAAATGCGTCTGCGGACAATCCGTTCAGATCTTTGATGACACGGTTATAATCCATGATCATCAGTTCCTCATCCGGGAATAAAACAGAAAGAAAATAATTGAATTCCTCTGAACCGTCATAATCAGGATGCTCTGCTCTGCGCTTTAAGCCCACCTTGACCGCAGATGCAGCGCGATGATGTCCATCTGCAATATAGATTTCTCCGATACTGTCAAAGGAGGCACGGATCGCATTGATATCATCCGCTTCGGAAATTACCCACACACGGTGCCGGATCCCGTCCTCTGACGTGAAATCATATACAGCCGCCTGCTGTTTTGTCTTTGCCACGATCTCGCGGATCACCGCGTTGGCACGGTAAGCCAGAAAGATCGGACCGGTCTGCGCATTGCAGCTGTCCACGTGATGAATACGGTCTGCTTCTTTATCAGCTCTCGTATTTTCATGCTTTTTGATGACCTGATGTTCGTAGTCATCAATGGAAGCACATGCCACGATACCGGTCTGCACGCGTCCTTCCATTGTCAGTTCATAAATATAATAACAGGGCGCATCCTCCCGCAGGAAATCACCCTTTGCAATCTTTTCCCAGAGCAGATCGTGTGCCTTTTCATACACACATTCCGCGTAGGTGTCCACAGAATCGTCAAACTGTGTCTCTGCGCGGTCAATATTCAGGAAGGAGTCCGGATTGCCCTTAACGGCCTCCTTTGCCTCCTGTCTGTTGTACACATCATAAGGCAAAGCGGCGATTACCGCCGCTTTGTCAGGAATCGGGCGAATTGCCCGGAAAGGTCTGATAGTTGCCATTATTTGATCACCCTTGCCTTAAACACGCCGGGAAGCGCACACATCTTTTCGATCACTTCCGCGGGAATCGGTGCATCCACATCCATCATTGTGTATGCATAGTCTCCCTTACTCTTGTTTGACATATTATCAATGTTCACACCGGCATCACCAAGCAATGCGGTAAAGCTTCCGATGGTACCCTTCTCATTTTTGTGAAGAAATGCCACACGACTTGCGGTCTGACAGATACCCATGTCACAATTTGGATAGTTGACAGAATTCTTGATATTTCCATTCTCCATGTAGTCACGAATTTCCTGCACTGCCATCACTGCGCAGTTATCCTCAGACTCCTCGGTAGATGCTCCGAGATGCGGGCTTACGATACAACCGGGAGCTCCAACTGTCGTAGGATTCGGAAAATCAGATACATACTTACGGATTTTGCCCTCTGCCAAAGCTTTTACCATCGCTTCCTCATCTACAAGAAGATCTCTTGCGAAGTTTAATACAACCGCAGTCGGCTTCATCATAGCAATTGCCTCAGCACTTATCATCTTCTTTGTGGCATCCATCAGCGGCACGTGTACCGTGATATAATCACACTCCTTGTAGATCGTCTCCAGATCGCTGATATGCTTGACATCACGGGATAAATTCCATGCAGCATTGACAGAAATATAGGGATCGTATCCGTATACTTCCATGCCAAAATGTCTGGCAGTATTTGCAACCTTGATACCGATCGCGCCAAGTCCGATGACACCGAGCTTCTTGCCAGCAAGCTCTGTTCCGGCAAAATTCTTTTTCTGCTTCTCTGCAAGCTTTGCAATATCAGCATTGCCTGTTTCTGATACACACCAGTTAATACCTCCGACAACGTCACGAGCTGCAAGAAGCATCCCTGCGAATACAAGTTCCTTGACACCGTTTGCGTTGGCACCGGGTGTATTGAATACAACGATACCCTTTTCCGCACATTTATCTAACGGAATATTGTTAACCCCGGCACCGGCTCTCGCCACTGCATCTAAAGAATCAGGGAGCTCCAGATCGTGCATGGACGCGGATCGCACAAGCACAGCCTGCGCGTCCTTTAACTCCTCCACTTTATTATAATCATCACTCAGCAGGTCAAGTCCCACGCCTGCAATCGGATTTAAACAGGTATAATTGAACATTTAAGCATTTTCCTCCTCAAACTTCTTCATAAATTCAACCAACTTCTCTACACCCTCGATCGGCATTGCGTTGTAGATAGATGCGCGCATACCGCCTACGGTACGATGTCCCTTCAGATTCTCAAAACCGGCTGCCTTTGCCTCTGCGACAAACTTTGCATCCAGATCCGCATCTCCGGTCACAAAGGGCACATTCATCAGAGAGCGGTCCTCCTTGCGGACAGTTCCCTTAAACAGCTTGCTCTGATCCAGAAAATCGTAAAGAATCTTTGCTTTTTTCTCATTGTGCTCCTTCATTGCCTGCAGACCACCCATCTTCTTGATCCACTTGAACACCTTGCCACAGATGTAAATGCCGTAGCAGGGAGGTGTATTGTAAAGGCTGTCATTGTCTGCCTGCGTCTTGTATTTTAACATGGTAGGTGTTCCGGGAAGTACATCGTCACGAATCAGATCCTCACGGATAATCACAATGACAACGCCTGCAGGGCCTACATTCTTCTGCACGCCGCCGTAGATCACGCCATACTTTGTGACATCGACAGGCTCAGATAAAAAGCATGAAGATACATCCGCTACCAGATCCACTCCTTTGGTATTCGGCAGTGTCTTGTACTTGGTTCCGTAGATCGTATTGTTCTCACAGATATATACATAATCCATGTCATCCGTGATCGGCAGATCTGAGCAATCCGGGATATAGGAGAATGTCTCATCCGCAGAAGAGGCAAGCTCCACTGCCTCACCGTACATCTTTGCTTCCTGGAATGCCTTCTTTGCCCACTGTCCGGTAATGATATATCCTGCCTTCTTATTTTTCATCAGGTTCATTGGAATGGCTGCAAACTGCTGGGATGCACCACCCTGTAAAAACAGTACCTTGTAATTGTCGGGAATGTTCATCAGATCACGGATATCAGCCTCTGCCTCCTTGATGATCTGATCATATACCTTGGAACGGTGTGACATCTCCATGACGGACATACCGCATCCCTTGTAATCCAGCATTTCATCTGCTGCTTCTTTCAATACTTCTTCCGGTAACACTGCCGGTCCTGCAGAAAAATTGTATACTCTGCTCATTGTTATATCCTCCTCGTAATATAAAATCTAATTTGTTTTATTCTTCAGATCCTCGTCTGTAAATGCCTCACTGATCGGTGCGCCCGGCGCTACCATCGGCCATACCTTATCATCACAGTCAATAACCGCATCGATCACGACCGGTCCCGGTGTCGCCAGCGCCTTTGCAAAGACATCGTCAAATTCTTCTCTGGTGGTTGCGCGAAATCCGGTTGCGCCCATCGCCTCTGCCAGCTTCACATAATCCACGCCGTCATCCAGCACTGTGGCCGAATAGTGCTGATTATAAAACAGATCCTGCCACTGACGCACCATTCCCAGCACATGATTATTAACAATGACCTCAATCAGCGGCAGCTTTTGTCTCGCCGCTGTAGCGATCTCGTTCATATTCATCCGGAAACATCCGTCACCGGCAAAGTTTATAACCTGCTTATCGGGATTTGCCACCTGTGCGCCGATGGCAGCGCCCAGACCATAGCCCATCGTACCAAGTCCACCGGATGTCAGAAGCGTGCGGGGTCTGCTATATTTATAATACTGCGCAGCCCACATCTGGTGCTGCCCCACTTCTGTGACGATGATGGCATCACCCTTCGTCTGCTTATAAATCTGTTCCATCATGTAGGGACCGCTCAGACCCGCATCCGCATATTGCAACGGATACTTTTCCTTAAGGTCTGCGATATATGCCAGCCACTCGCTGTGATCCTGCTGCTCCAGCCGTTCATTGATCTGTGTCAGAATCTCTTTTGCGTCCCCGATGATGCTGGCGGTAACAGGAATGTTTTTATTAACCTCTGCCGCATCAATATCAATCTGTATAATCTTTGCCTTGCGGGCAAATTTGCTGGCATTACCAATCACACGATCGGAAAAACGCGCACCGACAACGAAGAGCAGATCACACTCGCTGACACCAAAATTGGATACCTTCGTGCCGTGCATGCCGAGCATTCCGGTGTAGAGCGGATCCGTGCCGTCAAAGGCTCCCTTTCCCATAAGGGAATCACAGACCGGAGCCTGCATGAGCGATACAAACTGTTTCAATTCCTCGGACGCACCCGAGATCACTGCACCGCCACCCACAAAAATATACGGCTTTTTTGCTTTTTTTATGTAAGAAAGTGCTGTTTCTATCTCCTGCTCCGAGATCGGATGTGCACTGCGCATTGCCGGCTCAATGACTGCCGGCTCATACTCTGCTTTATTGGCAGTCACGTCCTTAGGTACATCTACGAGCACCGGACCCGGTCTGCCCTTTTTTGCAATAGAAAACGCCCGGCGAATGGTCGCTGCCAGATCTCCTACATCCTTGACAATAAAGTTATGTTTTGTGATCGGCATTGTCACTCCGGTAATATCTATTTCCTGAAAACTGTCCTTTCCCAGAAGCGACACACCAACATTACAGGTGATCGCCACCATCGGAACAGAATCCATATAAGCCGTTGCGATACCGGTGACCAGATTGGTCGCGCCCGGTCCAGAGGTTGCGAGGCACACACCGACCTTTCCGGTGCTTCTTGCGTAACCATCTGCCGCATGGCTGGCTCCCTGTTCATGGGAGGTCAAAATATGTCTGATTTCATCACTATGCTTATATAACTCATCATAAACATTTAAGATTGCGCCGCCCGGATAACCGAATACAGTATCCACGCCCTGCTCCTTTAAACATTCAATGATGATTTCTGCGCCTGTGAGCTGCATGACTTTTCCCCTTTGCTAACTATTACTACTTAATCTCTAAGATCGCACCACGGTTTCCTGATGTAACCATCTTCTCGTAACGCGCCAGATACCCGGTCGTTACCTTCGGCTCTCTGGGCTTCCATTTTGCCTTTCTGGCTGCCAGTTCCTCGTCAGAAACCTTTAATTCCAGTGTCATCTCCGGAATGTTGATACTGATGATATCTCCTTCCTCCACGAGTGCAATCGGACCGCCGACTGCTGCTTCCGGTGAAACGTGTCCGATAGATGCGCCACGGCTCGCGCCGGAGAAACGTCCGTCAGTAATCAGCGCAACGGAAGATCCCAGTCCCATTCCTGCGATTGCGGAGGTGGGATTTAACATCTCACGCATGCCGGGGCCACCTTTGGGGCCCTCGTAACGGATGACAACAACATCACCGCTGACAATCTTTCCGCCCTTGATAGCCGCGATAGCGTCCTCCTCACAGTCAAATACACGTGCGGGACCTTCATGTACGAGCATCTCCTCTACTACTGCGGAACGCTTGACAACAGAGCCGTCCGGTGCCAGATTACCCTTTAACACGGCAAGACCGCCGGTCTTACTGTAAGGATTATCCACGGTACGGATAACCTCAGGATTACGGTTAACAGCATTTTTGATATTTTCACCGATCGTCTGCCCGGTAACTGTCATACATTCTGTATTCAAAAGTCCGATATCTGCCAACTCCTTCATGACCGCGTACACACCGCCGGCCTCGTTCAGATCTTCCATATATGTAGGGCCTGCCGGTGCCAGATGACACAGATTCGGTGTCTTCTCGCTGATGGGATTTGCATAGGAGATATCAAAATCGAAGCCGATCTCATGTGCGATGGCCGGCAGATGCAGCATACTGTTTGTGGAACATCCCAGCGCCATATCT
>JALELN010000217.1 GCA_022771765.1 Lachnospiraceae bacterium
AGCCGGATTTCCTCTCCCAGCGTCACCTGCTCATTATTTTTGCGCACGTTATAGCGGAAAAACTCAGAGAGATTCAGCAAAAACTGCTCGGTTTTTTCCGCGTCCTCCATCATGGCCAGCTGCGCTCCCGCATTGAGCGTATTAAACAGAAAATGCGGATTAATCTGCGCCTGCAGATATTTGAGCTGTGCGTCCTTCAAGTGATTCTGCATCAGAAATTCCCGTTCCTTCAGCTGGTTTTCCCGCGCCAGCGTCTCTCTCAGCTGTTCGATGTAGGTACGCAGACTCGTAACCATCTGGTTGAAAGCCCCGGTCACAATGCCCACCTCGTCCATCTGCTCAACCGGCAGTTCCGCAACCTCAAAATTTCCCTTTGCCACCTCATCTGCAGCCCCTGCCAGCAGCTTTAATGGTTCTGTAATCATTTTCGTGCTCATCACAATCAGACTCGCATTGCCAACCAACACCAGCAGCAGCACTGCAATGGTAATCGTTTCCATATACTGCATGGATTCCATCAACGCCTGATAAGTCAGAGAATTATTTTTAAACTGCTCATTGTTCAGACTGTAAATGAACGTATGCACCTCATCATACAACTCACTGGCCTCGCCGTAGAGAGAGGCATATCTTTCCACATTTCGTCCGCGCTTTGCCTGTATGATCTCATCCGACAGTTCCAGATAGCTCTGTGACAGTCCGTAAATATTTTTCTCTGTCAGAAGCATCTCATTGTCTGTTGCCTGTCGGTTCAGCGATTCCAAAAGCACCCGGTATTCCTGATCACTGCGATAATAGTGCTCCATTGCATCCGAACTTTTCGTACGCAGGTAATCTGTCATTGCTGCCTGCAGATCATCCAGTCCATCTGAGAGATCATTCAGGCTGACATTACTGATGTAGACATCCTCCACGCGTCCCATCATACGACTAATCATCGCATAAGTATAAAGATTTACGGCAAGAATGACAGCTGATGTCAGGCAAAACAAAGCGATCAGCTTCTGCTGCAGTGTCATATACATCCATTTGTTCATTTTTCTGTATCCTCTTCGCTCTCCTTCTGCCGCTCCGCCAGTAGCTTTTTCGCATCCGCCGAGGTGACAATCCGCAAATCCACCGCCTCATATCCGTTTGTGTAGCCGGTTCTTTCATACTCATCCAATGCCTGCACACACAAACGTCCCATCTTCTCTGTGTCCGGTGTAATTGTCGCCTTGACAATGTCTTTGGAAAGCGCGTCCAGCAACTGATCGGAACAGTAATATCCAAGTATCTGCACATCTCCTACTTTATTGTAATCGACCGCTGCCTGATAAGCGCACTGTGTATAAATATCGCTAAGGCAGATCAGAATATCCGGTACCTGCTTTTCATCCAGAAACAGATCCCGAATATATTCCTCCGCGCTAAAGCTGCCGGAATTATCCACCTGTGCCGTCTCAATCGCCACCGCACACGGCTCTCCCAGTTCTTCTTCCAGACATTCCCGCATACCGAGCAAAATGAGGTTGCTGCTGGCATCCTTCGGATTTTCTTCCATCAGCACCAGCACCTTCCGTGTATATGACTTTGGATTCGCTTTTAATATTTCTTTGATCTGCTCACCATATTCCTCACCCACATGATAATTATTGCTGCCGACAAAACACTGACGCCTGCTGCCACTGCAGTCATTAAACACCGTTACTACCGGTATCCCATGATCCACCGCGTCATTGATATACGCAACCGTCTCTTCGCTTTCGTCCCCCACAACAATGATACCGTCCACCGATGCCTGAACAGCCATTTTTAACAACTGATTGCGTTCATACTCAACCGCCAGACCGTTGCCAAACCGCTCCACATAAATGCCTCTCTTTTCAGCCTCCTCCAACGCGCTGTCATACACACTGTCCCACAGCACGCTGTCTTCATTTCCGGTGATCATCACATAATGTCTGTCGTAACTTGCCGTCTGCTCTATTTCCCTGCTGGTGCCAACATAGATTTTATATCCAAACACGGTCAGTCCAAGCGGTATCAGAATAAAGATAGCCACAAGCACAAAAATCGCGGTCTTTTTGTTTTTCATTTCATTCTGCTCCTTTGCGTATATGTAATCAGTATACCGCACCCGACGAAAAAAATAAAGCGCCCCACATCAAAATACGCCTGTAGCATCTACAGGCGTATTTCGAATCTACAATATGAATTCTGCTCTTACGCAAACGGATTCTCGGTCGGGTAAGGAAGTGATGCAGGCTGGTTGTAGTTAAGATCCTCCACCGGCACTCCGATGTATTTGAATACCTCGAATAATGCTTTTCCAAAATGTCCGAACGCAACTGCTCCGTGGTGCGGGTAATTCTTCTCGATCAGCACGTGGCGGTAAAAACGTCCCATCTCCTTGATCGCGAATACACCGATGGAGCCGAAGGATCTGGTTGCCACCGGAAGTACCTCGCCCTGTGCGATGTATGCGCGCAGCTTGCAGTCAGCCGTAGACTGCAGACGGTAGAAGGTGATGTCTCCGGGCGCGATGTCTCCCTCCAGAGTTCCGTTAGTCACCTCAACCGGAAGGCTTCTTGCCATGATCATCTGATATTTCATTTCACAGCTTGCAAGCTTGCTGGAACAGGTATTTCCACAGTGGAAGCCCATAAATGTATCGGTATGCTTATAGTCAAACTTGCCCTCGATGGACTCTTTGTACATATCCTTCGGTACGGAGTTGTTAATATCGAGCAGGGTTACGGCATCCTCGCTGACGCAGGTTCCGATGAACTCGCTCAGGCATCCGTAGATATCTACCTCGCAGGATACCGGAATGCCTCTGCCGGTCAGACGGCTGTTGACATAACAGGGAACGAAACCAAACTGCGTCTGGAATGCCGGCCAGCATTTTCCTGCAATAGCCACATATTTGCGATAGCCCTTGTGCTCATCTACCCAGTCAAGCAAGGTCAGCTCGTACTGAGCCAGCTTCTCAAGAATCTCAGGCTTCTTGTTTCCGTCACCAAGCTCCTTTGCCATATCAGCTACTACATCCGGAATTCTGGGATCATTTGCATGCTTGTTGAATGCCTCGAACAGATCCAGCTCTGAATTCTCCTCGATCTCTACGCCGAGGTTGTACAGCTGCTTGATCGGAGCGTTACATGCAAGGAAGTTGAGCGGTCTGGGGCCGAAAGAAATGATCTTTAAGTCAGACAGTCCGATAATTGCCCGGGCGATAGGCAGGAAGTCATGGATCATGTCTGCCAGATCATCTGCGTCGCCCACCGGATACTCCGGAATGTAAGCACCCACATTGCGAAGCTTTAAGTTGTAGCTTGCGTTCAGCATACCGCAGTATGCGTCACCACGTCCCTGACACAGATCATTCTGCGTCTCCTCTGCTGCCGCGATAAACATCTTCGGTCCGTCGAAGTGCTTTGCCAGCAGTGTCTCAGAAATCTCGGGTCCGAAGTTTCCAAGGTATACGCACAGTGCGTTGCAGCCTGCTGCCTTGATATCCTCGAGAGCCTGAACCATATGGATCTCACTCTCTACGATACAGATGGGGCACTCGTAAATATCATCCTTTCCATACTTGCCCTCATATGCTGCAACCAGTGCTTTCCTGCGGTTCACGGATAAAGACTCCGGGAAGCAGTCACGGCTGACTGCGACAATACCTACTTTTGCTTTGGGAATGTTGTTCATTGTTTTGTCCTCCTAATATTTTTTTACGAGAGGCATGCGCCCCCACGACGCACTTCCGTACAAGGTCGTGGGCGCATCATGCCTTCTCTTACTTTTTAAATTAGTTAACGGAGATGTTTTCTCCAACGAGACCGATATGTGCTCCTTCCGGCAGTCCGCCCTCGGCGTGTCCGATGAGCCACTTGTTTTTGGCGGTAATCAGCTGATCCTCCCAGCCCGCATGAGTCTGCTCCAGCGGGAAGTTCGTTCCCTTGGGCAGCACTACAGCCACCTGAAAGCCTGCGCCGTCCACACTGCAGGGCGCGTAATGAAGCGTCGTAGCATACAGTTCCACCGCAGTTCCCTTCGGAACGAGAAATGCTTCTACCAGAGAGGTGTCATAGGTAAAATCCTCCGTGACATCCTTCTGCAGTCCCAGCAGAAGAATCGCATCGGTGCCTGCCACATTGATCTCCGAAGAACGATGATACTCCAGCGCGTTGAGCAGATGGTTTTTCCCGTTGCAGAATCCGATCTGAATCGGGAGCTCGCCGTAGGCCTTTGTGCAAAGCTCATCATATACAGGGAGCTCCTCCAGCGCTTCTACCGAAGGCTCATATACCACATCCTCCGGAGACGGGGTCTTCTCGTTCAACGCCTGAACCAACCCTGTGAAATCAATGTTTTCTACTATTTTTCCATACTTTCTGAATGATGCATCAGTGACTTTCTGAATATTCATCTGTTTTTCCTCCTCACATCATATCTTACTGAATCAGACCGAAAATCGGTTTGCATGCAGGATAGATCTGCTTAAACTGCTGATAACGCGCCTCATATTTTGCCGCAAGCTCCGGCTCGGGTTCCACGGTATCTACCACTTTCACGATCTTTGCAGCTGCCTCCTCAACGGATGC
>JALELN010000201.1 GCA_022771765.1 Lachnospiraceae bacterium
GAATATGAGCTCTCCGGAAGTGGGTCTGTGAATGTTCAGAAATTGAATTATGCGAAAGTGTATTCCCGGAGTTCGGAGATCAGTATTCTGAAGGATTACGACGGAAAATATAAGGCTTGTATTTCAGAGCATGATGACTTCTCCAACTTTACGATCATGGTGGTAAAGGACTGGTGGTCCATCTATGGGAGAATCGTTATTTATAAATTGGCTTTCTTAGTGTTGTTTGGCATATGTATTTTTGCCGTCAGGCATCTGATCCGCAGGCTGCTGGTATGGCAGCAGGCAGTAAATGTGCGCTTGAAGGATGCAGCAGACGAAGCGGTACAGGCTACACAGGCAAAATCCAAATTCCTGGCACAGATGAGCCATGAGATCCGCACTCCGATCAATGCGGTTCTTGGCATGAATGAGATGATCCTTCGGGAAAGTGAGAATGAGGATATTTTTGAATACGCACAAAATATTGAGAGTGCAGGGAAGACGCTGCTGGCACTGATCAACAGTATCCTTGATTTTTCCAAGATCGAAGACGGAAAAATGGAGATCATTCCGGTACAATATGATTTAGCGGATCTGATCAATGATCTGGTAAATATGATATCCGATAAAGCAGAAAAGAAGGATCTGCTGCTGGTATTGCAGATTGATGAAACACTCCCGCGTTCCCTGTATGGTGATGATGTAAGAATCAGGCAGATCATCGTTAATCTGTTGACGAATGCAGTGAAATATACAAGAGAAGGAACAGTGACTCTGGTCATCCAAAAACAGGATGTGGAAGATGGATCGGAAGATGTGATCCTTCATGTGGAGGTGGTCGATACCGGAATCGGTATCCGTCAGGAAGATATGGGCAGGCTGTTCGAATCTTTCCAACGGCTGGACGAAGAAAAGAACCATAATGTGGAAGGAACCGGACTGGGAATATCTATTGTGCAGAGTCTGTTGAAAATGATGGGAAGTTCTCTGGAGGTGGAGAGTGAGTACGGCAAAGGCTCCAGGTTTTTCTTTGAATTGAAACAAAAGATCGTGGATCAGACACCAATCGGAGACAATGTGATCCAGAAGGATAAAATGAAAAAAGAGGAGCGGGGATATCTCTACGCTCCGGATGCGGAGCTTTTGATCGTTGATGACAATCAGATGAATCTGAAAGTGGCAACTGGACTGTTAAAGCGAAGCTGCATCAAAGTTGATACGGCTTTAAGCGGCCGGGAATGTATCAGTATGGCAGAGAAAAAGCAGTATGATATCATTTTTATGGATCATATGATGCCGGAGATGGATGGTATTGAGACAATGAGAGCTTTGAGGAATAGCAGATTTCTGCCGGTGACGACAAAGATCATTGTCATGACTGCCAATGCAATTGCGGGCGCAAAGGAACAATATCTGGCAGATGGTTTTGATGATTATCTCTCAAAGCCGATTGCTGTTGACGGACTGGAAAAGACATTGGCAGAGTATCTTCCTGCGGAAAAGGTGAGCTACAAAAGCAAAGAAAAAAAGAAGGACGCTCTGCCTGAGGCAGTAGCGCATAAGCCGGTAGAACACGAGGCAGCAGAGCATAAGGCAGCTGAGCCGGAGGTGCTGGAGTTTGCGGAGCCTTCCCTGGATCTGATGGACGAGGATTCTTTCACGCAGGAGGAATTACAGACTTTTGCTACAGAGATACCCGAGCTGGATGTGAAAACGGGACTGATGTATTGTGCCGAAAGTAAAATGTTTTACTTAGAGATGCTGGAAGAATTTGTAAACGGCACAAAGGACGAGGAGTTGGCCGGATTTCTTCAAAACGGGGATTGGGATAACTACCGGATCGCGGTGCACGCCATGAAGAGTAATGCAAAGACGATCGGTGCAATGGAGCTTTCCGAGGAAGCGCGGCTGCAGGAGATGGCTGCAAAGGAAAACCGTACGGAGGATGTGGCAGCCAATCATCAGGCACTGGCAGAGCATTATAAGGATCTGCAAAACCGGCTCCGCAAGGTGCTGGGTTGAAAGCAGAGACCAATGCTATGGTGAGTAGCAGAAATCGAAAAAAGATTTGTAAATGGAGTAGAGATGAAGACAATATTAGTTGTGGATGATGATGAAATGAACTTGAAGGTGGCGAGATTTATACTGGAGGAGAAGGGTTATATAGTTATAACCGCATCCTCCGGCATGGAGTGCTTAACCATCCTCACGAATAAATTGGTGCATCTGATTTTGTTAGACGTTGAGATGCCGATCATGAATGGCATAAAGACATTGGAACGTATCAGGGAACACGAAGAATTCAACGGAATTCCGGTCATGTTCCTGACTGCAGATGCGAACGAAGAGACAGTTCTGAAGGCTGGAAGGCTTGGAGTTGCGGGATACGTGAAGAAGCCTTATATGCCTGATGATTTTCTGGAAAGGGTAGAGAAGATTATCGATGCCTGATGATAACGGCAACGGTACATTAAATGCAAAAACACAGCCGGAGAGTGGTTTTACTCTACCGGCTGTGTTTTTTATTTACGCATTTGCCATCTCAGTCAATTCTTTTAGCATTTTCGGAAGTTCGGCATTCATGTTTTCATCGGAAAACTGGCAGGTGCCGACTTTTTTGTGTCCGCCGCCGTTGTACTTGAGCATCAGACTGCCCACATCCAGTGTGGCGGTGCGGTTTAAGATACTGTAGCCAACTGCCGCGGAGCATCCCTTGCCGCCGCGTCCGCTGACGATCCATGCGGAAATATTCTGCTCCGGATACATGCTGTAGATCATGAAGCGATTGCCGGAGTAGATGGGATCCACACCGCGCAGGTCAGAGATCAGCAGATTTCCGGCTGTAATGGTGTGTTCCTTTACCATCGCCACAAACTTTTCGGTCTGCTCGAAGTATGTATCGATACGCTCCTGAACATCAGGCATCGCCAGGATCTCGTCAGTCGTCATCGTGCGGCACGCATCGATGAGCTTTTCCATCAGCTGATAGTTGGATATCGTAAAGTTGCGCCAGCGTCCCAGGCCTGTACGGGGATCCATCAGAAATCCGATCAGGATCCAGCCGGTGGGGTGCTGTACCTCGTCGATCGTGAGGTTACCGGAGTCTACCTTGTCCACTGCCTCCATCATATCATCAAACTGCGGGAAGCGTTCTTTTCCGCCGTAATATTCATAAATAATACGCGCGCAGGAAGGGGTAATGCGGCTCTCGCCCTTGTATTTGCCCTCGAGCTGCATACGCTCATGCTCGCTGGAGTGGTGGTCGAACCATAATCCGCAGCCCTCAACAAAGGGAACATTTGCCAGACAGTCGTTTTCATTTACTTCGACCAGTCCGTCCTGTAAATCCTTGGGATGTGCAAATTTCCAGCTATCAATAATGCCTGCTTCCTTCAAAAGCGCGCCGCAGGCAAGTCCGTCAAAATCAGATCTTGTGATCAGTCTCATAGAAAAATCTCCTTTCATTGGTGCGAGGTATCTGTGCCTATACAGATACACCGTCTTTTGTATTATAATAAGAAATGATATGATTTTTCAACCCTTTTCAA
>JALELN010000063.1 GCA_022771765.1 Lachnospiraceae bacterium
GCAAGATTCATACCAATGACACCCATGGAAGCACGTCCGGTCTTTCGCACATCCGTCTCATGGAAACGGATACACTGACCGTATTTCGTGACAAGGAAAATGTCCTTTGTATCATCTGTCTTTTTCACTTCAATCAGCTCATCATCCTCACGGAGATTGATCGCAGTCAGACCATTTTTACGGATATTCGCATATTCGGTAATTGAAGTTTTTTTGACAATACCCTTTCTTGTAGCCATAAACAAATATTCATGATCATTATATTCCTTAATCGGAATTACAGCAGTAATTTTTTCTTCTGGAAGAAGCTGCAGAAGATTAATAATCGCTGTACCTCTCGCCGTTCGGCTTGCCTCTGGAATCTCATAGGCTTTCATACGATAGACACGACCAAAATTTGTAAAGAACATCAGATAATTATGTGAGGTTGTCATCAAAAGCTCCTCGATATAATCATCTTCAATCGTCTCCATACCCTTGATTCCTTTACCACCACGATTCTGGGCTTTGAAGTTATCAACACTCATACGCTTGATGTAACCCAGTTTTGTCATGGTAATTACTGTATTTGTTACAGGGATCATATCCTCCATAGAGATGTCAAACTCATCATACCCGATAGAAGTTCTTCGATCATCTCCATACTTTTCGGAAATTACAAGTAACTCACTCTTGATCACTCCAAGCAGCTTTTTGTGGTCTGACAAAATCGCCTTTAACTCTGCGATCTGCTCCATCAGAGCATTATACTCTGCCTGAAGCTTCTCACGTTCCAAACCTGTCAATGTGCGCAGACGCATATCAACGATTGCCTGTGCCTGTGCGTCAGAGAGCGCAAAGCGCTCGATCAGGCGTGTTTTTGCCTCCGCTGTCGTCTGGCTGCTGCGGATGATACTGATCACTTCATCAATATTATCAAGGGCAATCAATAAACCCTGTAAAATATGAGCACGCTCTTCCGCTTTATTCAACTCATACCTGGTACGTCTGGTAACAACCTCCTCCTGATGAATCAGGTAATAGTTGAGTACCTCAAATAAATTCAAAACCTTCGGCTGATTATCAACCAGTGCAAGCATGATCACACCAAACGTATCCTGCATCTGTGTATGCTTAAAAAGCTGATTTAACACAATATTCGGATTGACATCCTTGCGGAGTTCAATACAGATACGCATACCCTGTCGATCCGACTCATCCCGGAGATCTGTAATACCATCAATCCGTTTATCCTTTACCAGCTCAGCGATTTTTTCAATCAAGCGGGCTTTATTTACCATAAAAGGAAGCTCTGTGACAACAATCCGGTTTTTTCCGTTATTCATCGGCTCAATATCCGTAATCGCACGAACCCGGATTTTTCCACGACCGGTGCGGTAGGACTCCTCAATACCGGCAGTACCTAAGATCATTCCTCCTGTAGGAAAATCAGGTCCTTTTACAATTGATAAAAGTTCTTCTATCTCTGTATTTTTATCTTCTATCTGATTATCAATAATCTTTATAACTGCCGCAATCGTCTCCCGCAGATTATGAGGGGGAATATTCGTGGCCATACCAACTGCGATACCGGTCGTTCCATTGACAAGCAGATTCGGAAAACGGGAAGGGAGCACCACCGGCTCTTTTTCCGTCTCATCAAAGTTTGGCATAAAATCAACGGTATCTTTATTAATGTCTGCCAGCATTTCCATAGAAATTTTTGACAGACGCGCCTCTGTATATCGCATTGCAGCAGCGCCGTCACCATCCACAGAACCAAAATTACCATGTCCGTCTACCAGTGGATAACGGGTAGACCATTCCTGCGCCATGTTGACAAGTGCTCCATAAATAGAGCTGTCACCGTGGGGGTGATATTTACCCATCGTATCACCGACGATACGCGCACATTTACGGTGAGGCTTATCAGGCCCATTGTTTAACTCAATCATGGAATAGAGTACACGACGTTGAACCGGTTTTAATCCATCTCGTACATCAGGAAGTGCGCGGGACGCAATAACGCTCATCGCATAATCGATGTAAGAAGTCTCCATGGTCTTTTTGAGATCAACATCATGGATCTGGTCAAAAATATTATCTTCCATCATTTCCTCCTGATTAAATATCTAAATTCTGAACATATTTTGCATTTAATTCAATAAATTCACGTCTCGGCTCCACTTTATCACCCATCAACGTGTTAAAAGTAAGATCAGTCTCAGAAGCAGCTTCTTCATCATAAACCACGCGCTTTAAAATACGCTTTTCCGGATCCATGATCGTCTCCCAGAGTTGCTCCGCATCCATCTCACCCAGTCCTTTATAACGCTGAATCTTATTATTTCCATCACGCCCGATTTCTGTGAGAATTTTATTTAATTCATCATCAGAGTAGGCATACCATACACCTTTATTTTTCTCAATCTTATAAAGAGGAGGAGTCGCAAGATACACATGTCCCTGCTTGATCAGCTCCGGCATAAACCGGTATAAAAATGTTAACATCAGTGTTGCAATATGTGCACCGTCCACATCGGCATCTGTCATAATAATGATTTTATCATAACGAAGCTTTTCAATGTCAAAATCTTCATGAATTCCGGTACCGAATGCAGTAATCATAGCCTTAATCTCAGCATTTTCATAAACACGGTCAAGCCTTGCTTTCTCTACATTTAAAATTTTACCGCGAAGCGGGAGAATTGCCTGTGTTGCACGACTGCGCGCTGTCTTTGCGGAACCGCCTGCGGAATCTCCCTCAACAATAAAAATCTCACAATTTTTCGGATTTTTATCAGAACAGTCAGCCAGCTTGCCCGGAAGTGACATACCTTCCAGTGCTGTTTTACGTCTCGTAAGGTCACGGGCTTTTCGGGCTGCTTCTCTTGCTCGCTGCGCAAGCAGAGATTTTTCACAGATCGTTTTTGCCACTGAAGGATTTTGCTCTAAATAATAGGTCAGCTGTTCACTTACAACGCTGTCAACCGCGCCTCTCGCCTCACTATTTCCTAATTTCTGCTTTGTCTGTCCCTCAAACTGAGGCTCTTCAATCTTGATACTGATAATCGCAGTTAATCCTTCACGGATATCCTCGCCGGAAAGCGGCGGATCATTTTCTTTCAAAATTTTATTTAATTTTGCGTAATTATTAAATGTCTTTGTAATAGCATTACGGAAACCTGCCAGATGTGTACCACCTTCAGGAGTAATAATATTATTTACAAAGCTGTAGGTTCCGTCTGTATAACTGTCATTGTGCTGAAATGCAACCTCAACATAAACCTTGTCACGCTGTCCTTCACAATAAATAACATCAGGATAAAGCGCTTCCTTGCTTTTATTTAGATAGGTGACAAACTCCTTGATACCACCGGCATAATGAAAATCCCTCTCTACCGGCTCTTCGCCACGCTCATCGCGAAGTACAATACGCAATCCCTTCGTCAAAAACGCAGTCTCCCGGAGACGCTGTTTCAAAATATCAAAATCATATTCTGTCTCTTCAAAAATCGTATCATCAGGCTCAAAAGTAACCTTTGTTCCTGTTTTTTCCGGCTCACAAGTGCCGGATATTTCCAAAGGATACATGACCTTTCCACGCTCATAACGCTGTTTAAAAATCTTTCCCTCACGGAAAATCTCAACTTCCAGCCAGTTTGAAAGAGCATTTACAACTGACGCTCCTACGCCGTGAAGTCCACCGGATACCTTATATCCTCCACCACCAAACTTTCCACCGGCATGAAGGACTGTAAATACGACCTCCACTGCAGGCTTTCCGGTTTTATGATTGATTCCGGTTGGAATTCCCCGACCATCATCAATGACTGTAATTGTGTTTCCAGGATTAATGATGACTTCAATATTTTTGCAGTAACCTGCCAATGCTTCATCGACGGAATTATCCACGATCTCATACACCAAATGATGAAGTCCGCGTGAAGAAGTGCTACCGATATACATACCGGGGCGCTTTCGCACTGCCTCTAATCCCTCTAAAATTTGAATTTGATCTGCACCATATTCCTGGTTTGCCATAAAAAAACCTCCATGATACGACTTTCAATCAATCGTATTATTCTTCTCTCAATGCGACATGCCCATCTGTCACCTGAAAAATGCGATGGATCTGAAACTTATTTTTAATAAATTCATCCAGACCGGTACATGTAATAATTGTCTGGATATCGTGTATACTATTCAAAAGATAATTCTGCCGGTTAGAATCAAGCTCTGAAAGAACATCATCCAAAAGAAGAACCGGTGTATCACCGATCGATTTTTTTACGAGCTCGATCTCAGAAAGCTTTAAAGAAAGAGCGGCGGTACGCTGCTGGCCCTGTGAACCGAATTTTCGGATATCAATATCTCCGAGCATAAAGGAAATATCGTCCCGATGGGGTCCGACCGAAGTCTGACAAAGCTTTCGATCCCGCTCAGAAGCACGAAACAGTTCATCCTGAAAAAAAATACTCTCAACATTCGGTTCATATTTCAGTGTAAGCAGTTCCCGCTTTCCCGACAGATTACCGTGTATTTCCTGCACAATTTCATACAATTCTTCAATAAAGGACTGCCTTCGTCGAATGATCCGCTTCCCGTACTCTACGAGTTGTTCATCCCAGATTGGAAGCGTATCTTTTAAATCCGGACGATAAATCATATCCTTTAACAGTGAATTGCGCTGTTTTAATACTTTGTTGTATGCAGTCAGATCCGATAAGTATATTTTATCCAATTGACAGAGTTCCAAATCAAGAAATCTTCTTCTTTCCGCAGGACCATCCTTGATAATATTCAGATCTTCCGGTGAAAAAAATACAATATTTAAAATTCCGAACAGATCCGATGCCTTTTTTATTGGCAACTGATTGATTGCGATTCCCTTCGCGCGGTTTTTTTTCAGATGAATATCAATCTGAAAATCCTGTTCTTTCTTACAGACGACCGTACGGATATGCGCTTCCTCCTCACCGAAACGTATCATTTCTTTATCCCGGCTTCCCTTGTGGGATTTAGTAGTAGCACTGACATAGGCAGACTCTAAAATATTTGTCTTTCCCTGTGCATTATCTCCGAAAAGGATATTTGTTGCTTGATCAAAATCAATCTGAAGCTGCTTATAATTCCTAAAATTTTTTAGTTCAATCGACTTGATAATCATGACTGAATCTGAGCCTCTTCGCCGTTAAACGAAATGATATCTCCCGGATGAAGCTTTTTTCCGCGCTGGAGCTCTACTTCACCATTCACAAGAACTTGTCCGTCCAAAATTACAATCTTAGCTTCCACACCGGAACCTACCATTCCGGAAAGCTTTAATGCCTGTCCAAGCTTGATGTATTCGTCTTTTATTTTTATTTGATTCATAATATTTTTTTCTCCACTTTAATTCTTCAGAGCCCAGCTCGATTCCACTCTGAAAAATTACACGTTATTAAAGTTTACCGGAAGTATCAGATAGATAAACTGGTTGTCATCGTCCCGGATAAAGCAGGGAGCTTTTGGGTTAACCATGTAAAGACTCACTTCCTCCTCATCAATGACGCGAAGCGCATCGATGAAAAATTTTGGGTTAAATCCAATCAAAATATCCTTTCCGGTCTTTTCAATATCAATATCCTCATTCATGGAACCTACAAATGAATTAATCTTCAACTCCATCACGCCGTCCTGAATATCCATAATGATCGGCTTTTTGTCACCTTCTTTTACAAGGAGCGTCGCACGATCAATACAATCTAACAGTTCACGCTTGTTGATCTTTACCTTTGTCTCATAGTCAGAAGAAAGCATCTGCTCAATCTTAAAATATTCACCCTCAATCAGGCGTGAAACAACTGTCGTATTCATAAATTCAAAAATAATATGATTATCTGTAATATAGATCGTCACATCGTCATCTACAGAACCGGGAAGAATTTTACTGATTTCGTTCAATGTTTTTCCGGGAACAACAACCTTTTTATTTGCATAGTGATCCTTTAATTCGATATTACGAATAGAAATACGGTGTCCGTCCAAGGATACAACCTTTAATTGATTTTCATTGATCTCAAACAATTCACCCGTCATGAGACGATTATTATCATTATCAGCAATTGAGAAGATCGTCTGACGAATCACTTCCTTTAACGTAAACTGTGAGATAGAGATTGGATCATTTTTCTCAATATATGGTAAATATGAAAAATCTTCTCCTGATTTTCCGATAATGTTAAACTTTGCTTTTTCACAGGTAATCACTGTTTTAAAGGATGCATCTGTTTCAATCACAACTTCATTGTCCGGAAGCTTTCTCACAATTTCTGAGAAAATCTTTGCGTCTAAGGCAATGATTCCGTTTTCAACGATCTCTCCGTCGATAATAGTTTCAATACCAAGCTCCATATCATTTGCGATAAGCTTGATTTCGTCAGAAGATGCATCAATTAAAATACATTCTAAGATCGCCATGGTTGTTCTTGTAGGAACAGCTTTTGATACGATATTGACACCATGTAATAAGTTAGATTTTGAACAGATCAGTTTCATTGTTGCTGGCAGCTCCTTTCCGGTTTCATAAAAAATATAATATATAAAACTTCCGTAATCTTAATATTAAAGGCTGTTTATAAGTGAATAACACGTGAAACATGCATGAACCTTAGGTTTCACGTTAAAAACTTGTCCGAATAAGCAGTGAAAAGAACGAGGATGAAGTATTGATAATCTGTGGATTAATTTGGATTAATCTTTTTCTTAATGACCTCAATCTGATTTTTCATTGCTTCATTATTCTGAATTTCAGCTTCTACACGTTTAATACCGTGGATAACTGTCGAATGATCCCGTCCTCCGAGGAATGAACCAATTGCGTCCTGGGAAGCACCTGTCATCGTTTTTGCAAGATACATCGCAATCATGCGGGGCTTTGCAATTTCATTAGTACGGCTTTTTGACAGGATCTGATCCATAGAGATCTGAAAATGGTCACAGACAATCTCAACGATTAGCTGCAATGTAATTTCCTGAGGCTTGTCCGGATTGATCATATTCTGAAGCTCATGGGTAGCAACTTCCATGGTGATTTCATTTCCGGTCAGTCTTCGGAATGCAATCAGCTTGTTAAGCGCGCCTTCCAGTTCACGAATATTGGATTTAATGTTCGTGGCAATGTAGTTTAATATTTCATTGTCCAGCATGACACCCTCCTGATCCTGTTTCTTTCGAAGGATTGCCATACGCGTCTCATAATCGGGCGATCCGATATCAGCCATCAGACCCCACTCGAATCTTGAACGGATACGTTCTTCCAGAGTCTCCATGTCTTTCGGAGGTTTATCGGAAGTAAGAATGATCTGTTTTCCTGCACTGTGAAGTTCATTGAACGTGTGGAAAAACTCTTCCTGTGTGCTTTCTTTTCCTATTATAAATTGTACGTCATCGATCATGAGGACATCCACTGTCCGATACTTTTCACGAAGCTTTGTCATTGCATTGGCATTACCGGAACGAATAGAGTCAATTACCTCATTTGTGAATACTTCGGAAGTGACATAAAGCACACGTGCGTCCGGATTTTGTTCTAAGATAAAGTTACCTATGGAATGCATCAGGTGTGTCTTGCCAAGTCCCGGACCTCCATAGATATAGAGTGGATTGTAAGTATCTCCCGGAGATTCTGCCACAGCAAGAGAAGCAGAATGTGCAAAACGATTATTTCCTCCAACGACAAAACGATCAAATGTGTAGTTTAAGTTTAGACCGGAGCGGTCTAACACCTCAGTAGGAGTCATTGCTCGTGCTGTTTTCGGTCGCATTTTCTTAAGCTGCTCTGTCTCCATAAAGACGATCTCATAACTCTTTCCGGTCAGTTCTTCAATAACGACACTCAAAGGCTTTGAGTATTTTTTCGCTATGTAGCTGGCTGTAATTTGTTCCTCACATGGAATATAAAGAGTATTATTTTCAATATGGTCGATTTTCAGAGGAGCGATCCATGACTTAAAAGCCAGATCTGAAAGATCAAACTCTTTTTTTAATGTGAGCAGGATTTCCTCCCATTTTTGTTCGATTGCTTCCATTTTGTACCTATACCTTTAAAAAATAGTTACTGACGATGTCCTTTCTATGATTATATCAACATGTCAGGGCATAATATCGCATACTTACCTACTATAATAAACTAAATGTGAAAAATTATCAATCAAAAAAATATCAACGGGTGTTCACATTAAAAATCACTGATTATCAACAACTTATCCACAAAAATTGTGGATTGTTTATAGATTTGTGCATAAAATCGTGAAAATTTAAAAAAATAAAAAAGAACAGATAAATATTGACTTTCTTAGCTTTTTTGGTATAATGATAAGCGACGCTTTTATCATTAATAAAGGAGGTGTATTCACATGAAGATGACATTTCAGCCGAAAAAGAGACAGAGATCTAAGGTTCACGGTTTTCGTAAAAGAATGAGCAGTGCAGGCGGAAGAAAAGTATTAGCTGCAAGAAGATTAAAGGGAAGAAAGAAATTATCAGCATAGTAATATAGCGTTGGACCACAGTTATTTGTGGTCTTTCTTCTTTTTAAGGAAAAATTAAAATGAGGTAACGTGCATGAAATTTTCAGAGTCATTGAAAAAAAATAAGGATTTTCAAAATGTTTACCAGAACGGAAAATCCTATGCAAATCGATATTTCGTAATGTACGTGCTAAAAAATGGGACAGGGCATAATCGTCTGGGTATCTCTGTTAGCAAAAAAGTTGGAAACAGCGTAGTAAGACACCATCTCACCAGACTGATCCGAGAGGTGTATCGATTACATGAAGACACATTTAATAGTGGTTTAGATGTGGTAGTCATTGCAAGAATGTCTGCAAAAGACATTTCCTATCATCAGGTGGAGAGTTCGCTGCTCCATCTTGCAAATCTTCATCATATTTTAATTAACGATGTATATGAAAAAAATATTATTGTATCTGATTAAGTTTTATCAGAAAAATATCTCCCCCTATAAAGGGACAAGATGCCCGTATTTTCCTTCTTGCTCAGCCTACGGTATGGAAGCCATTGAAAAACATGGTCCAATCGTAGGAAGCGTCCTGGCAGCATGGAGAATACTTCGTTGCAATCCTTTTTCAAAGGGAGGATATGATCCTGTTCCTGAGAAAATTAATATCGGGAACTTTTCTTGTAAATTTAGGAGGAAAAATCATTGACTGACATTATTTTAACGCAATACGATGGTGCCATTCTGGGCCCGATTGCAAAATTACTGGGATGGATCATGAATGGAGTGTATCTGTTCCTTTCTAAGATGGGTATTGAAAACATTGGTTTGTCCATCATTGTACTTACAATTGTGATCTATACCTGTATGCTTCCTCTGACCATCAAACAGCAAAAGTTTTCTATTATGTCGAGGAAGATGAACCCTGAGCTTCAGGCAATCCAGAAAAAATATCAGGGAAAAAAAGATCAAGAGTCTCAGATGAAGATGACGGAAGAGACGCAGATGATTTATGACAAGTATGGTGTATCTCCCACCGGTAGCTGTCTTCAGCTTTTGATTCAGATGCCCATATTGTTTGCTCTCTATCGTGTGATTTACAATGTTCCTGCTTATGTTGCAAGTGTAAAAAATGTATTTACTCCGCTTGTTGAAGGTATCATGGCTACACCCGGTTACGCTGCAACGATGGATTCTCTTGTAGAAACCTTAAAGATTGTGATCAAAAATGTTGATTTTACCGGAAGTAATGCAGGAAATTTTATCATTGATGCACTTTATAGCATGAATGTTGCCGGATGGGATACGTTACGTGACAGTTTTCCTTCACTGACTTCAACAATCGGAACTGTTCAGGATGAATTGAATCATCTGAATTATTTCTTAGGTTTAAATATTTCAAACTCACCATTGCATATTATTACTACTTCCTTTAAGGCCGGAAGTTATCTGATGATGATTGGTGCGATCCTGGTTCCTTTGTTCTCATATCTGACACAGGTGCTCAACATTAAGCTGATGCCTCAGCAGGAGACAGAAGCAAATGATCAGATGGCGCAGCAGATGAAAACGATGAACAAGACAATGCCTTTGTTTTCACTGGTGTTCTGTTTTACTGTTCCTGTCGGACTTGGTATTTACTGGATTGCGAGCGCGCTTGTCCGTGGTGTTCAGCAGTTTGCAATCAATAAGTATCTTGAGAGTATGGATCTCGATTCTATTATAGAGAAAAATAAGGAAAAGGCTGAACGAAAAGCAGAGAAACGTCGTGAGAAGATGGGTGTTTACCAGAATCAGATTTACAATGCAGCCAGCATGAGTACAAAGCGTGAGACAAATCTGAACAATTCTATTTCTACAGAAGAGAAGAATCAAAAGGTTCAGAAAGCGTATGAGACTGCTCAGGTTGCAAAAAATGTGAATCCGAACAGTTTGACAGCAAAGGCAAATCTTGTAAAAGAATTTAATGAGAGAAATAATAAATAGGGGGAAGAGCAACATGGATTACATTGAAGTAAAAGCAAAAACAATCGATGATGCGATTACAGATGCGCTTGTTCAGTTAGGAATCACAAGTGACCAGCTGGACTATGAGGTAATTGAAAAGGGTAGTGCAGGTATTTTAGGACTTGGTCGAAAGGATGCTATCATTAAGGCTCGTAAAAAGATCGTTGTTCCTGAAAAAAAGGAAGAGCCTGTCGTAGAAAAGAAGGTGGAAGCTCCTGCACCTAAAAAGGAAGAATCTCCTTCTTTCAAGAATGAGAAGGTTTCATCAAAATCTCCGGTAAATATTGATTTTCCTGCATTGGAGAAAAGTGTAAAGGATTTCTTATCTCAGGTTTTTGTAGCAATGCAGCTTGAAGTTGAGATTATCACAAAGATTGATGAGGAAAATAAAGTCATTGATGTTGAGTTTCAAGGACCTGAAATGGGAATGTTGATCGGCAAGCGCGGGCAGACATTGGATTCCTTGCAGTATCTGACAAATCTTGCTGTCAATAAGCAGTCTGACAGTTACATTAAGGTAAAGCTTGATACAGAGGATTATCGTAAGAGAAGAAAAGAAACACTTGAAAATCTTGCAAAGAATATTGCTTACAAAGTAAAGCGCACCAAGCGTCCGGTTTCTTTAGAGCCGATGAATCCCTTTGAGCGCAGAGTCATCCATTCAGCACTTCAGAATGACAAATATGTCTCTACACACAGTGAGGGTGAAGAACCTTACAGACATGTTGTTGTTACTTTAAAGCGACAGTAAAAAATATATTTTTCATATTACTGTGAAAGAACTGAACAGTTAACATTTGAAAACATAAAAACATGTGTTATGATAATCAGGTAGGTGAAATTTCATCTGCCTGATTTCTTTATATTGTTGACGTAATAGAAAGGCCGGAAAATTTTTTATGGAAATGATAGAACATGGACTTATATCAGATACGATATTTGCAAATGCCGCTGGAATAGGAGGCGGAATCAGTGTCATCCGTGTCAGCGGCTCCCGTGCAATTGAGATTGTGAATGATATTTTTAAACCGAAAAACAAAGATAAAATTCTTTTGGATCAGAAGACATATACAATGCATTATGGTCATGTGACAGATGAAGATGATCATATCGTAGATGAAGTTTTGGTTCTTTTGATGCGCGCGCCTCACAGTTATACGGCGGAAGATGTAGTGGAGATTGATTGTCATGGCGGGCAGTTTGTTGTTTGTCGGATTATGGATCTGTTATTAAAAGCAGGTGCAAGACCTGCCGAGCCGGGCGAATTTACAAAACGCGCTTTTCTGAATGGAAGAATTGATCTTTCACAGGCAGAATCCGTAATGGATGTGATTAATGCGAAAAATCAATTTGCCCTTGACAGCTCACTGAATCAGTTGCATGGTGCAGTAAAAAAGAAAATTGTGGATTTTCGGGAGCAGATTCTTCATGAGTCCGCATATATTGAAGCAGCATTGGATGATCCTGAGCATTATGAGCTGGATAGCTATGGTGAACAGTTATTACCGAAGATTGAGTATTTAATTTCAGAAATAAAGGAACTGCTTCGTAATTCAGATAACGGAAGAATTTTATCGGAAGGATTAAAAACTGTGATTGTCGGAAAGCCAAATGCCGGTAAATCGTCTCTCATGAATATGCTTCTCGGTACTGAGTATGCGATCGTTACGGATGTAGCAGGGACGACTCGTGATGTATTGGAAAAAGATTTTAATCTTGATGGTATCACACTTCATATTACAGATACTGCCGGTATCCGGAGTACGGAGGATGCAGTAGAAAAAATAGGTGTGGAGCGGGCAAGAAAGGCATTAGATGAAGCAGATCTTGTTTTGTATGTGATTGATTCCTCTTCAGAAACAGATGAGGCTGATGAGGAGATCATGTCCTGTATCCGTGAAAAAAAGGTCATTGTACTTTTAAATAAATGCGATCTTTCTCCGATGGTAACAGAAGAAAAGATACGGGAGCGTCTTGGAGTTCCTGTGATTTTATGTTCTGCAAAATACGGTGACGGATTACGTGAGCTGACTGATCAGATTAAAGAGATGTTTATAACGGGTGATCTGAAGTATAATGATGAAGTATATATTACAAATCTCAGACAGAAAGAGTGTCTTATGAAGGCACTTGATAGTCTGAAGCTTGTTCGGAATAGTATCGAGGAGCTTGTGCCGGAAGATTTTTATACGGTAGATCTTTTAAATGCTTATGAATCTCTTGGCCTAATTATCGGGGAATCGGTGACAGATGATCTGGTGGACAAGATTTTTCATGAGTTTTGTATGGGAAAATAAATAGATTTTATGAGGATAAAAAAATGCCATTTGTAGAAGAAAGCTATGATGTATGTGTGATAGGTGCGGGGCATGCAGGATGTGAAGCTGCTCTTGCATGTTCAAGACTCGGTTTAGAGACAATTGTTTTTACGGTCAGTGTGGATAGTATTGCCATGATGCCTTGCAACCCAAATATTGGAGGAAGTTCAAAAGGACATCTTGTTCGGGAGATTGATGCTCTTGGTGGGGAGATGGGTGTTAATATAGATAAGACTTTTATTCAGTCAAAGATGTTGAATAAATCAAAAGGACCGGCTGTTCATTCCCTTCGTGCACAGGCAGATAAATCCGATTATTCCAGAGAGATGCGTCGGACACTTGAAAATCAGGAGCATCTGACGATCCGTCAGGCAGAAGTATCAGACATTATTGTTGAAGATAACGTGCTCACTGGCGTAAAGACAGTATCGGGAGCAACCTATCACTGTAAAGCGGCAGTATTATGCACGGGTGTATATTTAAAGGCGCGCTGCCTTTACGGAGATGTTGTAACTCATACAGGACCAAACGGTCTACAGGCTGCGAATCATTTAACTGATTCGTTGATTGCTCACGGAATAGAGGTACGCAGATTTAAAACCGGAACACCAGCGCGTATTGATAAAAATTCTATTGACTTTTCGAAAATGACAGAACAGCTTGGCGATGAGCGGATTGTACCTTTTTCTTTTACGACAGATCCGGAATCTATTCAGAAGGAGCAGGTATCCTGCTGGCTGACATATACAAATGAAGATACACATAATATTATTCGCGCAAATCTGGATCGTTCCCCTCTATATTCCGGAGTAATTGACGGGGTCGGACCAAGATATTGTCCTTCGATTGAGGACAAGGTTGTAAAGTTCGCGGATAAAAATCGACATCAGCTCTTTGTAGAACCCGAGGGGCTTCATACGAATGAAATGTATATTTCCGGTATGTCATCTTCACTTCCGGAGGATGTACAGTATGAAATGTATCGGACAGTACCCGGACTTGAGCATTGTAAAATTGTGAGAAATGCTTATGCAATTGAGTACGATTGTTTTAATCCAAATCAGTTATATCCAAGTTTGGAATTTAAAAAGATTAAGGGTCTTTTTAGTGGTGGACAATCGAACGGAAGTTCTGGTTATGAAGAAGCTGCAGCACAAGGTCTGATTGCAGGTATCAATGCTGCAATGGAAATATTGGGTCGTGAGCCATTGATCTTGGATCGTAGTGAGGCATATATTGGTGTTCTCATTGATGATCTTGTGACAAAGGAAAATGTGGAGCCCTATCGCATGATGACTTCCCGAGCAGAGTATCGTTTATTGCTCCGACAGGATAATGCGGATCTTCGCCTGACACCAAAGGGATATGAAGTAGGATTGATTTCCCAGAGCCGTTATGACTGGGTAAAGCTAAAGGAAAAATTGATTTCTGCAGAGATTGAGCGTGTTTCTCATGTGGTAATCGGTGCTAATAAAAAAACGCAGGAATTTTTGGCGGAGCATGAGAGTGTGGAGTTAAATACAGGAACGACTCTTACAGAATTGATTCGCAGGCCGGAGCTGAATTATGATTTGTTAGCTCCTCTTGATCCGGATCGTCCAGAACTTCATCCGGAGGTTCGGGAGCAGGTAAATATCAATATTAAATATGATGGTTATATTACGAGACAGATCAAACAGGTAGAGGAATTTAAGCGTTTGGAAAAAAAGAAGCTCTCTCCTGATATTGATTATGAAAAGATCAGTGGACTTCGTATTGAGGCGAGACAGAAGCTGAATAAATTGAAGCCGATTTCGATTGGACAGGCTTCCAGAATTCAGGGTGTATCGCCGGCGGATATTTCTGTTTTGCTTGTTTATCTTGGAACTATATAATTTATATGTATTTAATATCGGATGCTCTATGTCTGTCAGTGATATAAATATATTATTATTATGCTTTCCGGGTAAATCACGCGGGAGGCACAAGGTAAAATCAAAACCGGATTTTCCTTGCTGCCTTGGTATAGTGAAAACGTATGGGTATTTCCGCGCGAACCCGTCGCATAAATAATTATATTTATATCACATGACGACATAAGAGCTGTGTATTGAAATAATACTAAATTAAAGGTATTGATAAGAAAATCAGGTAATTACTAAAAATATTGTTTTTAATAAATAAGAAGGAAAAAATAATATGTCTTACGATTTTTCTAAGTTTAGTAGTATTTTGGAACAGTGGAAGATCCCATTTTCGGAGATGCAGCAAGAGCAGCTGACTCTTTATTATGAGATGTTGGTGGAAAAAAATAAGGTAATGAATCTGACTGCGATCACAGAATTTGAGGATGTGTTGGAAAAGCATTTTCTGGATAGTATTGCAGCTGCTCGTTATGTGGATCTCACAGGTGAGTTATCTGTCATTGATCTTGGAACGGGTGCGGGATTTCCGGGCATACCTTTGAAGATTATGTTTCCAAATCTCAAAATTACACTTGCTGATTCTCTAAATAAACGGATTTTATTTTTAAACGAAGTTATTGATGCTTTAAAATTAGAAAACGTGACGGCTGTTCATGGGAGAGCGGAAGATCTTGCTGTTGATGCAAATTATCGTGGGCAGTATGATTATTGTGTATCCAGGGCAGTGGCAAATCTCTCTACTTTGTCAGAGTATTGTTTACCATTTGTAAAAGTAGGAGGTACATTTATTTCTTATAAATCCGGTGAAATTGATGAGGAACTCTCCACTGCAAAAAAGGCAATTTTTTTACTTGGAGGGCAGTTGAAGGAGGTTATTCCATTCCAACTGGATGGTACGGATCTTAGTCGCAGTTTTGTCATGATTGAAAAAGTTAAAAAGACACCAAAGGCATATCCGAGAAAATCAGGTATGCCTTCAAAAAAGCCGTTATGCTAAATAAAAAGTCATCTGCTTTGTAAAACAGATGACTTTTTACTTTTTATAATAGATTTACTATAGCTTCCGGTTTTTCAAGTTGCGGAAGATATCCTGCATCAGCAACATAATCAATTGTGATATTTTTATTATAATTTCTGTATTCTTTGATATCCTTACTGGCAGCATCAGTTATAATGAAATGAATCGGATTTGTAATCAGTTTTAGCGCATGGATAATATTGATATTTGTATATTTTCCTAAAATGCTCGCGTATAGATATTTACCGTTGCTTCCTTGTAAATGTGATGATTCATAATAAATGTCCGGTAAGTTTACAGGTATTTTTGTGTCATCATAGTAATATTTATCTGTAAACTGTCTATGAATTGTTTTTGTATTTACAACCAGATTATAAATAAATGTCCCGATGATTGGAAGTTCAAATAAATGCTTCATCATTTCACTACATATTGTTGGTGATTGAACATTGTAAGTAATATCTGTAGGATTGATTGCGGTGATCTTTCCAATAGAATCCTGGTTCATTCGAGCAGCCATAACCGCAAAAGAAAAAGATTCTCCGGTAACGACAATGTCTGCTTTTTCTTGAATGATATCCTTAATAAAATCATTGATGAGCTGAACGTATAAATAATTGACATATGAAGAAGAAGGCTTATCAGATTTACCGCATCCTAATAAGTCAAGTGCATAGACCGTATGTGTTTCACTGAGTTGATCAATGGTTTTGCTCCATTCATAAGAGGATGCAATAGGATTTAAATCATGGATCAATAGTAAAGGTTTCCCGTTTCCTTTCTTTTTATAAAAGATTGTTCCATTTCTCCATTTATAGTAGTCTTCCTCATCTTCTAATGTCAGTCCACGATAGCTGGCTGTATAATCTATAAATTTATTAAAGGCGTACATAGCTCCGCCTGCAAGTGCTGTTAATGTTATAATATTCTTGATTTTTTTATTCATAATGTTCACCTCCACTGTGTAGTAAACGTTCCTATATCTATATTATAGACATAGTCTTTTCCTTTTACAATCAATTTTTAATTTATTATTATTTATATTTTATATGTGATAAATATTTTTTTCGTTTCACGTGAAACATTTTGTGGTTTAATAATATGAAAAACAAGATTTAGTATTCAATAATAAAACGTCCACACGATCATGTATTGTTTCACGTGAAACATTATTTTATGATATGAAATGCGAAAATTACTAGAAAAGTAATAGTGAGCGTGATATAATAATGTACGCGAAGGCAAAAAAAATAAATGGAGATATGAAATGGGAAGAATAATTGCAATTGCAAACCAGAAAGGTGGAGTCGGAAAAACAACGACAGCTATTAATTTATCTGCTTGTCTGGCTGAAGTAGGAAAAAAAGTTTTAGTGATTGATCTTGATCCCCAGGGAAATACAACGAGCGGATTGGGAATTGATAAATCAGAATTGGATAATACTGTTTATGAATTAATTCTTGACCAGTGTACCGCAAAGGAAGCTATGGTTAATACAGAAATTGAAAATTTATACATACTTCCTTCTAATGTAAATCTTGCAGGCGCGGAGATTGAGTTATTGGATATTGATAATAAGGAATATACCCTTCGTGAAGCAATCGATTATGTTCAGGAAGAATTTGAATATATTATTATTGATTGTCCTCCTTCACTGAATATGTTGACTGTAAATGCTATGACTACAGCAAATACAGTACTTGTTCCAATACAATGTGAGTATTATGCATTGGAGGGACTTAGCCAGCTGATGTATACGATTAATCTTGTTCAGGATCGTTTAAATCCAAAGTTAAAAATGGAAGGTGTTGTATTTACAATGTATGATTCCAGAACGAATTTATCAAATCAGGTTGTGGAGAATGTGAAAGAAAATATTGATGCAGTTGTATATAAAACAGTGATCCCGAGAAATATTCGTTTAGCAGAAGCACCCAGTCACGGTTTACCGATTAATCTCTATGATCCGAAATCAGCAGGTGCGGAGAGTTACCGTCAGTTGGCACAGGAAGTAATCAGTAACGATATAGAAACAGAGATGAATGTATCGTAAGTTCAGAGCCAAGGCAATTTACGTGTAAATCATGAGTCAAGCTCGCTTGAACGAGATGATTTGCGCGGAAATTTCTTTGGCGAGAGCCAAATATGAGCAAAAGGAAAGATGCGAAGCATCGATTTTGCGAATGGCTCTGAACTATGTAAATATTAGACAGTTGAAAGGAAATAAAAATGGCAGCGAGAAAAGGTGGACTTGGAAAAGGTCTTGACTCTATGATTCCGGATAAAATCGGAAAAACACAAAAAGATCAGGTAGAAGCGGTAAAGCCTGATACAATGATGGATATCAACAAAGTGGAACCAAATCGAGAGCAGCCCCGTAAGAATTTTGATGAGGATGCACTTTTAGAGTTATCAGAATCAATCAAGCAGTTTGGTGTGATTCAGCCATTGATTGTTCAAGACCGAAAGACCTATTATGAGATTATCGCCGGTGAGCGTCGTTGGCGTGCCGCAAAGATGGCAGGACTCAAGGAAGTTCCGGTTATTATTAAAAATTATACTGAACAGGAAATTATGGAGATCTCTCTGATTGAAAATATTCAGCGAGAGGATCTCAATCCGATTGAAGAGGCTTTAGCATATAAGAAGCTTTTGACGGAGTTCAATTTAAAACAGGATGAAGTGGCAGAGCGTGTATCAAAGAGTCGTACAGCTGTCACCAATTCTATGCGTTTATTAAAATTGAATGAGAAAGTTCAACAGATGCTTATTGATGATATGCTGTCAACCGGTCATGCGAGAGCACTTCTTTCAATAGAGGATGCAGACGAGCAGTACAATCTTGCACAGCAGATTTTTGATGAAAAGATGAGTGTGCGTGATGTAGAAAAGCTGGTAAAAAAACTTCAGAAAGAGAAAAATGAAAAGCATAAGGAGGAAGTAAAGCCGGATCAGTCAATGGAGCAGATGCAGGTGATCTATCATGATCTGGAAGAAAAAATGAAAGGAATTTTTGGCACAAAGGTTTCTATTACTTCTAAAGATATGAAAAAAGGAAAGATAGAGATAGAGTATTACTCTCCTGATGAGTTGGATCATATTATGGATATGTTTCGTAGTATTCAAAACAATTAAAGAGGTATAAGTAATGAGTTATTTGACAGATATTGTAAATGTGCTAGAAAATAATATGGAATTTGTGCTGATCGGTGTTGCAGCGGCTGCATTAATTCTATTCATTTTATTGATTATCACGATCGTAAATCTTGTTCAGATTAAAAAACTGAAAAAGAAATATGATAAATTTATGAATGGTAGTGATGCACAGACATTAGAAGAGACAATTGAAAATCATTTAAATGAGATTAATGGACTGATTTTATCGAATGCTTCAAATGAGAAGAATATTGAAAAATTAACTAATCAGATTCAATTTGCATTTCAAAAGGTTGGTCTTGTAAAATATGATGCATTCCAAGAGATGGGTGGAAAGCTAAGTTTTTCACTTTGCCTGCTCAATGAGAAAGAAGATGGATTTATTATCAATGCCATGCATAGCCGTGAGGGTTGTTATACTTATATTAAGGAAATTATCGCCGGCAATTGTGTAATTATTCTTTCTGATGAAGAAAAAGAAGCACTTGATATGGCAAAAGCATATAAATAG
>JALELN010000125.1 GCA_022771765.1 Lachnospiraceae bacterium
AAGATTGACACGGAATACAGCTATCCGACATATGATCATTATAAATTATCAACGAGAGCATATTCAAAAGATTATTAGTATTGATGCAGTAAGCAGCATGGAATGCCATGCTGCTTCCTTTTTTGCGTGACAATCTATAAAAAAAGTATAAAAATTAAAAAAGTGAGAAAAAAAGAGTATAAGTGAGAAAAAATGAGTATATATTAGAAGATATTGAAAAATCGAATACTTCCTTTGGTTGCACATCAAAGATGAAAAACATATTATATGTTTTAGCAATTAGCACTCAAAATAAATGAGTGCTAACAAGCAAAAAGAGAGAACAACAGATTCTATGATAAGGAGGCATTTCACATGAAGTTAGTACCGTTATTAGACAGAGTTGTCATCAAGCAGCTGGAGGCAGAAGAGAAGACCAAGTCCGGCATTATTTTAGCAAGCTCCGCACAGGAGAAGCCCCAGGAGGCAGAGGTCGTTGCAGTAGGCCCCGGCGGTGTGGTTGACGGTAAGGAAGTGACCATGCAGGTAAAGGAAGGTCAGAAAGTGATTTATTCCAAATACGCAGGAACCGAAGTAAAGCTGGATGGACAGGAGTACATCATCGTTCGTCAGAGCGATATTCTTGCAATCGTAGAGTAAGAATTACGGGAAATCTAAAATAGAAAAGGAGAGTAATTATCATGGCAAAGGAAATTAAATATGGCGCAGAGGCGCGCGCAGCCTTAGAAGCAGGCGTAGATAAACTGGCAGATACCGTTCGTGTGACGATCGGACCGAAGGGACGCAATGTCGTATTAGACAAATCTTACGGCGCTCCCCTGATTACCAATGACGGTGTGACCATCGCAAAAGAGATCGAGCTGGAGGATGCATTTGAGAATATGGGAGCTCAGCTCGTGAAGGAAGTAGCCACCAAGACAAACGACGTAGCAGGTGATGGTACGACAACAGCTACCGTTCTGGCACAGGCAATGATCAAAGAGGGTATGAAGAATCTGGCAGCAGGCGCAAACCCCATCATTTTGAGAAAAGGTATGAAGAAGGCAACCGACAAGGCTGTTGAGGCTCTGGCTGGTATGAGCAAGGCCGTTGACGGTAAGGACCAGATCGCAAAGGTTGCTGCTATTTCCGCAGGTGACGAGGAAGTCGGTAATCTGGTAGCAGACGCAATGGAGAAGGTTTCCAAGGATGGTGTCATCACTATCGAGGAGAGCAAGACCATGCAGACCGAGCTGGATCTCGTAGAAGGTATGCAGTTTGACCGTGGATACATTTCCGCATATATGGCAACAGATATGGATAAGATGGAGGCAGTTCTGGATGATCCCTACATCTTAATCACTGACAAGAAGATCAGCAATATTCAGGAGATTCTTCCTCTGTTAGAGCAGGTTGTTCAGGCAGGCGCAAGACTGCTCATCATCGCTGAGGATGTTGAGGGCGAGGCTCTGACCACACTGATTCTGAATAAGTTAAGAGGAACCTTCAATGTCGTAGCAGTAAAGGCTCCCGGATACGGTGACAGAAGAAAGGCTATGCTTGAGGATATCGCAATTCTGACCGGCGGACAGGTGATCTCATCTGAGCTTGGAATGGAGCTCAAAGAGGCTACCATGGATATGCTGGGACGCGCGAAATCCGTAAAGGTTCAGAAAGAGAATACCGTGATCGTAGACGGTCTTGGCGACAAGGCTGCCATCGAGTCCAGAATCGGACAGATCCGCGCACAGATCGACGAGACAACTTCAGAGTTTGATAAGGAGAAATTACAGGAGCGTCTTGCTAAGCTGGCAGGAGGTGTCGCTGTCATCCGTGTCGGCGCAGCAACCGAGACAGAGATGAAGGAGAGCAAGCTTCGCATGGAGGATGCGCTGAACGCTACACGCGCAGCTGTTGAGGAGGGTATCATCTCCGGCGGCGGTTCTGCATACATCCATGCATCCAAGAAGGTCGCCGAGTTCGCGGCAACACTTGAGGGTGATGAGAAGACCGGTGCAAACGTGATCTTAAAGGCACTGGAGGCTCCGCTGTACTATATCGCAGACAATGCAGGTCTTGAGGGCTCTGTGATCATCAACAAGGTACGCGAGTCTGAGGTAGGTGTCGGATATGACGCAGCAGCAGAGGAATATGTGGATATGGTAAAGGCCGGTATCCTCGATCCTGTCAAGGTGACAAGAAGCGCATTACAGAATGCAACCAGTGTGGCATCTACACTGCTGACAACAGAGTCTGTTGTCGCAAACATCAAAGAGGATGCTCCGGCGATGCCCGCAGGCGGCGCACCCGGCATGGGCATGATGTAATATTAACTTAAAATTTATGTAAAATATACAAATACAGCCGTTTCCAGCAATGGAAATGGCTGTATTTTTGTGCAAATTGCACATTGAAATTGGAGAAATGTATGATATACTAAGGGCGTAAAAGGAAAGAGAAAAACAAAGAGCGCTGTTCGTGGGAATGGACAGCATACAGAAAGGAGAACTATTATGAAAGTTCAGAACATTAAAGACATTAACGCGTTTTTCAAGATGATTGATACCTGTGAGGGAACCGTGGAACTGGTGACCGGAGAGGGCGACCGCCTGAATTTAAAGTCAAAGCTCAGCCAGTATGTTTCTTTAGCAAACATCTTCTCTAATGGCGATATCCCGGAGTTAGAGATCGTTGCCCATGAGAAAGAGGATGTGGAGAAGATCCTGCACTTCATGATGAATAACTAGTTTTACATACCTGATAGCGTCATTATAAAATGAAAGAAAAACTGTATTTGTTCTGTTTTTGATGGAGTCCGGAAAGGATGATGTCAATCAACAGCAAATACAGTTTTTTATTTTTAAAGAAAGAGATTGCTGAAAACTGTCTTTATGATGTATGATAGCTAATATGATAGAAATTGTTTGAAACAAAAGGGGGATATGCTATGCAACGGATCAGCATAAAGGAAAACGGAATATACATGGTTTGGGAGATTGATGGGGAAGGATGCCTGAAATTGTTACATTTTTCGGCATTGCCGTTATGTGAGGAAGAGATTGACGGGGAATGTGCGGATGTCGCCTTTCGTTTTATAGAGTTGTCTTTGGCAGGTTTTGACCGGCCGCACGAGCGCCATGGCAATAAATATATCGTGACGGCACCCGGTTATCGAATGAAATATGTGTCTCACCGGGATGAACGAAATGAGCAGGGGCGCATTCTCTGCTTTACACTTCGGGATGAGCTGACTGATGTTTATGTGGATGCGTATGTACAGTTTTATGATGGGATATCTGTCATCCGCTGTTATCAAACGGTCAGAAATGAGGGAAAAGAGACACAGACGATTGAATACATTTCGTCCTTCAACTATACGGGAATCGAAAAGGAGGGCCTGATGCCGCGGGATCAGAAGATGAAACTTATGATTCCTCACAACAGCTGGCAGCGGGAACTGAACTGGAAACAATACACACTTCCGCAGCTTGGACTGGAGCAGATTCAGCCGAAACAGATCCAGCGCTCCTCTAATCTGATTCATGTATCCAATACAGGCAACTGGTCTGCCAAGGAGCATCTGCCGATGGGCTATCTGGAAAACACGGAAAAGAACAGCGCGATCTTCTGGCAGATTGAAAACAACGGATCCTGGCATTGGGAGATCGGTGACCAGAACGGGCATCTGTATCTGGCGCTCAGCGGACCCAATGAGACTTATTCGCACTGGTCGAAAGATTTAAAGCCCGGGGAAGCGTTTTCGAGTGTCCCTGTTGCTGTCGGTGTCAGTGGACAGGGTTTTGATGCGGCAATGGGAGATCTGACAGGATACCGGCGAAGAATCCGCAGAAAAAATAAGGATAATGAGACACTGGCTGTGATTTTTAATGACTATATGAACTGTCTCTGGGGGAAACCGACAGCAGAGGAGGAAATTCCGCTGGTTGATGCTGCAGCAGAAGCCGGCTGCGAATATTTCTGTATTGATGCCGGATGGTATGCGGACGGAGACTGGTGGGACAGTGTCGGTGAGTGGAAGGAGAGCAGAATGCGATTCCCCAACGGCGTGAAGGAAGTTACGGATTATATCCGTAGCAAAGGGATGATCCCCGGTGTCTGGCTGGAGCTGGAGGTGATGGGGATTCATTGTGAAAAGGCGAAGCAGGTGCCGGACGACTGGTTTTTTGTGCGCCACAAAAAGCGCGTACATGACAGAAGCCGTTATCAGCTTGATTTCCGCAATCCACAGGTGCGCGCCTACGCGGATGAGGTGATCGACCGCATCGTGAAAGAGTATGGAGTCGGTTATATCAAAATGGATTACAATATCGAGCCGGGAATCGGAACAGAGCTGTATGCGGACAGTGTGGGCGACGGTATGCTGGAGCATGAAAGGTGCTATCTCAAATGGCTGGATGGCGTGTTTGCAAGATATCCGGATCTGATCATTGAAAACTGTTCCAGCGGAGGACTGCGCATGGATTATGCGATGTTGTCCCGCTACAGCATCCAGTCTACGAGCGATCAGGATGATTATCTTAAATATGCGACGATTGCCTGTAATGCACCGTCTGCCCTGACACCGGAGCAGAGCGCAGTATGGGCTTATCCGATGAACCACGAGGATGAGAAGGTCAGCGAGGAAGATCTGAAAGAGGAAGTCATCTTCAACATGGTCAACGCGATGCTTCTGCGTATTCACCAGAGTGGTCATCTGGCAAAGCTGGATGCAGGGCGCGGAGCGCTGGTGAAGGAGGCATTGGATGTTTATAAGAGCATTCGTGCAGACATAAAGGAGGCAGTGCCTTTTTGGCCGCTTGGTCTGTCACAATTCTCGGATGAATGGGTGGCGCTGGGACTGCGCACGGAGAAGAACGCCTATGTGGCGGTGTGGAGAAGAGAAGGAAGCAACAGCTGCTGTGAGCTTCCGCTTCCTGCATTTCGCGGCATGGAAAAGACGGTGACCTGCATCTATCCGTCCTGCAGCGAGAGCCGGTTTGAGTGGCAGAGCGGCTCAGGAAAGCTGTCCGTGTGTCTGGAACATGAGAAAACAGCAAGATTGTTCAAGCTTGTGTAAGAGGGAATACATACATGGTAAATCGTATATTGAAATTCCTGTATCGAATAGATATAATTTGACATAGATCAGTTTTGATGAGTGATAGAAACATACGGAGGAAATTATGGGCAAAGTAGCGATTTTGACGGACAGCAATTCCGGGATCACGCAGGCAGAAGGTGCGCGGACAGGTATTTATGTACTGCCGATGCCATTTTATATTAACGATGAAATGCTCTTTGAGGAGATAGATCTGGTGCAGGAGGAGTTTTATGAGAAACTGACGGAGGGGGCACAGATCAAAACCTCTATGCCCACTGTCGGCAGTGTGACGGACATGTGGAAAAAATTACTGAAAGAGCATGATGAAATCGTATACATTCCGATGTCCAGCGGACTTTCGGGCTCGTGTGAGACTGCGTATATGCTGTCTCAGGACCCGGAATTTGATGAGAAAGTGTATGTGGTTGACAACCAGCGTATTTCCGTGACGCAGCGTCAGTCCGTGTATGATGCGAAAATGCTTGCAGATGAGGGGAAAAGCGCTGTGGAGATCAGGGATATTCTCATGGAGGAAAAGTTCCAGTCATCCATCTATATTATGGTAGATACACTGACTTATCTGAAGCGCGGAGGACGGATCACACCGGCTGCGGCAGCGCTTGGAACACTGCTCAAATTAAAGCCGGTCTTACAGATTCAGGGCGAGAAGCTGGATGCGTTTGCGAAGGCACGCACGGTGAAACAGGCGAAGTCTATCATGATCGAGGCGATGAAGAAGGATTTTGCGGAGCGTTTTCACGATGCTTCCGGTGGCAATATGCATCTGGAGATGGCGTACACGCATGATCTGGAAGCAGCAGAACAGTTTAAGGAAGAAGTGCAGGCACAGTTTCCGGGGAACGAAATCGTGATGAACCCACTGTCTCTTAGCATTTCCTGCCATATCGGACCGGGATCACTGGCAATCGCGTGTTCACACCGGATCGGGGCACCGCTGTAAATCGGCTCTTTACTTTACAACAGTTATCATGTATAATCAGAAAGTAAAAACGGTTGTTAAGAAGACAGGTTTTTACACCTGTCTTCTTTTATGCAAATAATCATGCAGAACTGCCGTGTGCAGGGCTGCAATACTTAGGAGGTACCGGAATGGTTAAAGCAGTAGTTGGAGCAAACTGGGGCGATGAAGGCAAAGGAAAAATTACGGACATGCTTGCAAAGGATGCAGACATAATTATCCGTTTTCAGGGTGGAGCCAACGCAGGACATACGATTAAAAATAATTACGGTAAATTTGCACTGCATACATTGCCGAGCGGTGTGTTTTACGATCATACCACGAGCATCATTGGAAATGGAGTGGCGCTGGACGTAAAAAAACTGTTTCATGAAATCCAGGATATTACATCCAAGGGAGTGCCTATGCCGAAGATTCTGGTATCTGACCGTGCACAGATGGTGATGTCATATCATGTTTTGTTCGATCAGTATGAGGAGGAGCGGCTGGGAGGTAAATCCTTCGGTTCCACAAAGTCCGGTATCGCACCTTTTTATTCAGATAAATATGCAAAGATCGGTTTTCAGGTCAGCGAACTGTTTGACGAGGAACTGTTACAGGAAAAGGTGGAGCGCATCTGTGAGCAGAAAAATGTAATGTTAGAGCATTTGTATCACAAGCCGCTTTTAAACCCCGAAGACCTGCTGGAAGAGCTTCACGGCTACAGGGAGATGGTTGCCCCTTACGTGTGCGATGTCTCCGCATATCTGGCACAGGCATTAAAGGAAAACAAGACGATCCTGTTAGAAGGTCAGTTGGGAACGATGAAAGACCCGGATCACGGCATTTATCCGATGGTTACCTCCTCATCTACACTGGCTGCCTACGGTGCGATCGGTGCTGGTATTCCGCCTTATGAGATCAAGGAGATTGTGACTGTATGTAAGGCATATTCCTCAGCAGTTGGTGCCGGCGAGTTTGTCAGCGAGATTTTCGGTGACGAGGCGAAGGAGCTGCGTGACCACGGCGGAGATGGCGGCGAGTACGGCGCAACTACCGGGCGTCCGAGACGAGTGGGCTGGTTTGACTGTGTGGCAAGCAAGTATGGCTGCCGCCTGCAGGGAGCAACAGATGTGGTTCTGACTGTTGTGGACGCGCTGGGATATCTGGATGAGATTCCCGTCTGTACCGGTTATGAGATCGATGGTGAGGTAACGACAGACTTCCCGGTAACTGCAAAGCTGAAAAAGGCGAAGCCCGTACTTGAGGTGCTTCCGGGCTGGAAATGCGACATTCAGGGCATTCGCAAATATGAGGATCTGCCGGAGAACTGCCGAAAATACATTGAGTTTATTGAAAAACATATCGGATTTCCGATCACAATGGTGTCTAACGGACCTGCCAGAGAGGATATTATTTACAGAAAATAACAGATAACAAAAAGCAGAGGGTGATTCCTCTGCTTTTTTTGGCTTGTGTTGATTGACGCGCCCGGCTTGAAACCATTACTTCGTTGTCTCGTCATCCGAGCTTTCTGTTGTGATATCCTTGGATAGTTTGCTGCCGTAATTGTTCTTCAATAGTTTGTAGATAAATGTGTATGCCCAGATCAGTACCGGGATGAGAAATGTACAGTATAAGGAGGCGCGAAAGACCGTCATTGTGTTAGGGTCATCTGTCAGCGCCAGAACAAGTGTGATGACGTAAAGAGAAACTAAGAGTACAATGCCAATGATGGCAAGGATTTGTTTTACTTTTTTCATGGGTTATCTCCTTTATTCAGTAGGTAGGTGTATGTTGAAAGTAATCCCTGCGGTTTTCGTATTGTTCATTCAGCCAGTCGCAGACATCGTCCAGTCCTTCCTCCGTGAATGGAAAATCCGCATGAATTTTGTCCTCCTCCGGGGTGTTTTCAAAGTTGTATGGTTCCGGATAGATAATGGCGCGGAGAACGTCAGCGGCATCTTCTTCCCCGGATTCTTTTGCTTGGGTAATGTAGTAGCGCATCCCCTGAAAGCTGCCGGTGAAATGAGTTTTTTTGTAAAAAGAGAGATGAAACAGGTCTTTTCGTTCAATCATATCGCAACTCCTTTGGAATTTCTGAAAAATCGTATCTGTTCGGTATCTTCACAGACACGATGCACTTTGAGTATATACATTTTTGTCGTTTTCTGCAAGCGCATCCGGTGGCATTTTTACTTGTTATTTCTGTCGGGATGGTGTAAAATGATGTAAGACTGGGAACAATCGTAGAAAATGATTGGCCGAAGCATAATCTTTAGGAGGTTATATACATGGAAGACAATCGGAAATCTTTAAAAATAAAAGAGGATAAGATCGGTGAAATCCGCGTTGCGGATGATGTTGTATCGATCATCGCAGGGCTGGCAGCGACAGAGGTTGAGGGTGTCGGCTCCATGGCAGGCAATATCACAAATGAGATCGTGGCAAAGACAGGCATTAAGAATCTGTCAAAAGGTGTACATGTGGATGTCATCGATGGTATTGTAACCGTTGATCTGGATTTGAATATCAAATATGGATATGCGATACCGGAGGTTTCAGGCAACGTACAGGAGCGTGTGCGTACCGCAATCGAGACGATGACAGGTCTCACAGTCGGTACCATCAACGTGCGTATCGCAAGTGTCGATATGGGTGACAATAAATAGGAAAAAGAAAATAAAAGGTGAGTGCCTGCGGAAACTCTCAGGCACTCATTTTATAGAGGGAGAACGTTATGACGAGAAGAGAAATCAGAGAGCTGATTTTTAAGATGGTATTTCGTGTAGAGTTCCATGATGAGGAAGAGATCCCACAGCAGCTTCGTCTGTTTATGGATACGCTGGAATCGGCGAGCGATGAGGAGCGCACCTACATCGAGCATAAAGTGCAGGAGATTCTGGCACATCTGGACGAGATCGACGCGATCATTGACAGCAGCGCGCAAAACTGGAAGACCAGCCGTATGGCGAAGGTGGAATTGACATTGATTCGACTTGCTGTTTATGAGATCCGTTTTGATGATGATATTCCCACCGGCGTTGCGATCAATGAGGCGGTAGAACTGGCGAAAGCGTATGGGGAGGAAAATTCCGCATCTTTTGTAAACGGTGTGCTGGCGCGTATCGCGTGATTTACAGGTGAATATGGCAAGAGAAAACAGAAATGTATATTCCGTCGGGCAGGTGAATGCCTATATCAAAAATCTGTTTGCCCAGGATTTTTTGCTGGAACGGATTGCGGTAAAGGGAGAGGTGTCCAATTGTAAGTATCATACATCCGGGCATATTTATTTTACGCTGAAGGATGCAACGGGCGCGATTGCCTGTGTGATGTTTGCGGGTAACCGGAAAGGGCTCACTTTTCGTATGAAGGAAGGCGACAATGTTGTCGTGAAGGGTTCCGTTCAGGTGTATGAGCGTGACGGAAAGTATCAGTTATACGCGCGGGAGATCACGCTGGATGGTGCAGGAGCACTCTATGTGCGCTTCGAACAGCTCAAACAGGAATTGGCGGAAATGGGAATGTTTGCGCCGGAGTACAAACAGCCGATTCCGCCTTTTATCCGCACCCTTGGTATCGTGACGGCACCTACCGGCGCGGCAATTCAGGATATCCGAAACATTGCGCACAGGCGAAATCCCACGGTGCAGCTGATTTTATATCCGGCACTGGTTCAGGGCGAGGGAGCGGCACAGAGCATTGTGAACGGTATCCGGGCGTTGGAGGCGGTGGGCGTGGATGCCATGATCGTCGGCCGGGGCGGCGGATCCATTGAGGATCTGTGGGCATTCAATGAAGAGATTGTGGCGCGGGCAGTCTTTGATTGTTCGGTTCCAATCATTTCGGCGGTGGGACATGAGACCGATACAACCATTATTGATTATGTGGCGGATCTGCGGGCACCGACACCGTCAGCGGCAGCAGAGCTGGCTGTCTGGCAGTTAGAGGCGGTAGAGGAGCGGATGAATGGCATACAGATGAATCTGAACCGACAGATGCAACGGCATCTGTCACAGGCACACAGCTACGTGGAGACCCTTATGCTTCGCCTGCGGTATGTGAGTCCGGAAAACCAGCTGAATACGAAGCGCCAGTATGCTATTGATCTGGAGGATCGCCTGACGCTTCATATGCAACGTACGCTGCGGGAGGCGAAGCATCGGTTGCAGCTTCTGGCACAGCAGATGGAGGCACATTCTCCGCTGAAAAAGCTGGGGGATGGTTATTCACTTGTGACGGATGAGAGCGGGAAGACCGTGCGTGATTTTGCGCAGATAGAGACGGGAATGCGGTTGAAGCTTCGGATGCTCGAGGGAGATGTTATTACCCGTGTGGAGGAAAAACAATGCAGGAAAGACCAGATAATGGAAGGTTAGAACCGGATACAAATACACAGGCAGAGGCCATTCAGGAACAGAGCTTAGAGGAACTGTTCGCGGAGGCGGAAGCTCTGATCGGACGCATGGAGGATCCGGATATTTCTCTGGAGGAAGCATTTGCAGCGTATGAGCAGGGCATGAAGATGATCCGTGCATGTAACAGAAGGATTGATCAGGTAGAGCAGAAAATGCTTGTGATGAATGCGGAGGGAGAACTTGTACCTTTTGCGGAGAATTGACGGCTGCAGGTGAGACGAAAAGTTGATGCGGCCGTAAGGAGGTAATACGAGATGGACAGTGAAAAGTTTGGACAGATGATGAAGGAGCGGCGAGAGGAGGCAGAACGCATCCTGCAGGATTATCTGCCGCCGGTTTCCGGTTCGCAGCAGACTGTTCTGGAGGCGATGGCGTACAGTGTACTGGCAGGCGGCAAGCGGCTTCGTCCTATCCTCATGTTAGAGAGTTATCGGCTGTTCGGTGGATCCGGAAAAGTCATTGAGCCGTTTGTGGCGGCGATCGAGATGATTCATACCTATTCGCTCGTGCATGATGATCTGCCGGCGATGGATAATGATAAATACCGTAGGGGAAAGTTGACCACACATGCCAAATACGGCGAGGCAATGGGAATTCTTGCGGGTGACGGGTTGCTTACCTATGCGTTTGAGACGGCGGGGGCGGCGTTTTCGATGACAGATGACCCTGCCCGCGTGGGACGCGCAATACAGGTGTTGGCTCGCAAGGCAGGCATTTACGGTATGCTGGGCGGACAGGTGATCGATGTGGAGTCGGAAGGAAAGCCGGGCATGACACTGGAAAGGATCACGCAGATACATACCTTAAAGACAGCGGCCCTCATGGAGTCTTCACTGATGATTGGAGCAATTCTTGCAGGCGCGACAGAATATCAGATCGGTCAGATGGAGCAGATTGCGCGCAGCGTAGGAATTGCCTTTCAGATTCAGGATGATATTCTGGATGTGACGAGCACGCAGGAAGTGCTTGGAAAGCCGATTGGCAGTGATGCCAGAAATGCAAAGACAACTTATGTGACGTTACAGGGGATGGATGCATCCGTGCAGGAAGTAAAGCGTCTTTCCAGAGAGGCGGTTGATACACTGCGACAGATACCTGGTGATACACTGTTTTTAGAGGAATTGATACGCATGCTCACAATGCGCAATAATTAAGATCAGTCGGAGGATGTCACATGGCATTCGTGATGGATAAATTAAATAAAATTGAAAAGACAAATGATATTAAAAATTTGAAACCGGATGAATACGCGCCGTTGGCGCGGGAGATCCGGGAGTTTTTGATTGAGAAGGTCAGTATGCACGGCGGACATCTGGCTTCTAATCTGGGTGCAGTGGAGTTGACGATGGCCCTCCATCTCGCCTTTGACATGGAGCGTGATCAGCTGATCTGGGATGTGGGGCATCAGAGCTATACGCACAAAATACTGACCGGGCGTAAGGAAGGCTTTGATACGCTGCGGGAGTATGGCGGCATGAGTGGATTCCCAAAGCGGCATGAAAGCACGGCAGACGCGTTTGACACCGGGCATAGCTCAACGTCAATTTCAGCGGGGCTGGGTCTTGCTGTTGCGCGTGATCTGTGTGGGGACACAAACAAGGTCATTGCCGTCATCGGTGATGGGGCGCTGACCGGAGGGATGGCATTTGAGGCGATGAACAATGCCGCGAAGCTGGATACGAATTTTATTATCGTGCTCAACGATAATGAAATGTCCATCTCGCATAATGTTGGCGGCATGTCACAGTATTTGGACAGCATTCGAACTGCAGACAGCTATCAGGAATTGAAAAATGATGTGATGGATTCATTGCAGAAGATTCCGGTCTATGGAGAGCGGATGGTCAAACGTATCCGCAAGACAAAGAGTAGTATCAAACAGCTCTTTATTCCCGGAATGCTCTTTGAAAATATGGGTCTTACCTATCTTGGCCCGGTGGATGGGCACAATATTTCACAAATGGTGCGCACCTTCAAAAAGGCGGCAAAGGTAAACGGTGCAGTCATTGTTCATGTCATCACGAAAAAGGGACTGGGCTATCCGCCGGCTGAGCGTCATCCTGCGCGTTTTCATGGCACAGGTTCCTTTGATATTGAGACTGGGCTTCCGCTTTCAAAAAAGACAAAGGCAGATTATACGGATGTGTTCGCATCAGTGATGAATATGTCGGCAAAGGAAAATGATCGTCTTGTGGCCATTACGGCAGCAATGGAGACAGGGACGGGATTGAAGCGCTTTCATAATCAGTTCCCGGATCGTTTTTTCGATGTGGGGATTGCGGAGGAGCATGCGGTGACGTTTGCGGCAGGACTCGCCGCCCGGGGACTGATTCCGGTTGTAGCGATCTATTCAACCTTTCTACAGCGCGCGTATGACCAGATACTGCATGATGTATGTCTGCAAAATTTACATGTGATCTTTGCCATTGACCGCGCGGGTATTGTTGGCAGCGATGGGGAGACGCATCAGGGCATTTTTGATATCTCATATTTGATGACCATACCGGGGCTGGTACTTCTGGCACCGAAAAATAAATGGGAGCTGGCGGATATGCTTCGATTCGCGTTCGAGTATGACGGACCGATCGCGATCCGTTATCCCAGAGGTGAAGCTTATGACGGATTAAAGGAGTTTCGTGCGCCGGTTGTCTTCGGAAAGAGCGAGGTGCTCTATGACGAGACGGATATTGCGCTGTTTGCTTATGGCAGCATGATTCCGACCGCACTTGCGGTGCGGGAGGAGTTAAAGAAGCTGCACTATCAGTGTACCCTTATCAATGCGCGATTTGCAAAGCCTTTGGATGAGGAACTGTTGCTTTCACTGTCAGCGGATCATAAGCTGCTTGTCACACTGGAGGAGAATGTGATTACCGGAGGCTTTGGTCAGCAGGTCACGCAGTTTCTGACGGATACGGGGCAGACGATCAAGGTGCTGCAGATTGCGATTCCTGATCAGTTTGTTGAGCAGGGAAGCGTGGGCAGACTGCGCGAGGAGACCGGGCTGGATACGGACTCTATTGTAAAACGAATTATTGTAGAATATATAGGAATGTAGTAACGAAGCGGAAGCGTGAAGGTGCTGAATCGTTACGTATGTAATCAGGAGAGAATATTTGAAAGAACGATTGGATGTGCTGCTCGTGCAGCGTGGGCTGGCACCCTCCAGAGAAAAAGCGAAAGCCATGATCATGGAGGGAAATGTATATGTTAATGATCAGAAAGAGGATAAGGCGGGCGCTAATTTCGACACGGAGGTTTTGATCGAGGTGCGCGGAAACACGCTTGCCTATGTGAGCCGTGGTGGATTGAAGCTGGAGAAGGCGGTGAATCATTTTTCGTTGTCTTTGGACGGGCTGGTGTGCATGGATATCGGTGCTTCTACCGGAGGTTTTACAGACTGTATGCTACAGAACGGTGCGGCGAAGGTATTCGCGGTGGATGTGGGCTACGGGCAGTTTGCATGGAAGCTGCGTCAGGATCCCCGCGTGGTCTGTATGGAAAAGACGAATATCCGTTATGTGACACCGGATGAGATCGGTGAGCCACTGGACTTCGCGTCGGTAGATGTGTCATTTATCTCTCTGACAAAGGTGCTTCCCCCAGCAAAGGAGCTCTTAAAGGATGAGGCGGAAATGGTATGTCTGATCAAGCCGCAATTCGAAGCGGGCAGGGAGAAGGTCGGAAAAAAGGGTGTTGTACGCGACAAAAAAGTGCATCTGGAGGTGATCGAAAAGGTCATCACATTTGCCATGGAGCTGGGTTTTTCGGTTTTGCATCTCGAATTTTCTCCGATCAAAGGACCCGAGGGAAATATCGAGTATCTCGTACATCTGAAAAAAGACGGACAGGGCGCACTCGCAGAGTGTGTTTTACCGGAGCAGACGGTGGAGGATGCACACAGTCTGCTGGATAAGCCGGACAAAGCATAAAGGCTGGCGGGGAAGATCATGAAGCATTTTTTCATTATAACCAATTCTTATAAGGACAAGGATCTCATGCTCACGAAGAGTATGCAGGATTATATTGAGACGAAGGGCGGCGAGTGTGGTTACTATGTGAGTCGCGGAGAGGAGAATAACAGCGACTGCATGCGCACGGATGTGTTGCCGGAGCAACTGGATCTGATCTTTGTGATTGGAGGAGACGGTACGCTGATCCGTGCCGCAAGGGATACTGCGGTGAAAAATGTTCCGCTGATTGGTGTCAATCTCGGCACACTGGGATATCTGTGTGAGTTGGAGGAGGCAACGGTTTTTGGCGCGATTGATCAGATTATGGAGGATAAATTCATGCTGGAGGCGCGGATGCGGCTATCCGGTTATGTAATTCAGTCAGGCGTACAGTTGAGAGAGCAGACCGCGCTCAACGATATTGTGATCCATCGCAGCGGTGCATTGCAGCTGGTCAGTCTTGTGGTATATGTCAACGGGCAGTATCTTCATACCTTTGAGGGAGACGGCGTGATCGTGAGTACACCCACCGGATCAACCGGGTACAATCTGTCAGCGGGTGGGCCGATCGTTGATCCCAAGGCGCGGATGATACTGATCACTCCCATTAATTCCCATACACTAAACTCGAAGAGTATTGTCATCGGCGCGGAAGATGAGGTTGTGGTGGAAATTGGAGCGAGACGACGTGAGGCTGATGAACAGGTGGTGGTGAGTTTTGACGGAGATAACCATGCGAAGCTGGATGTCGGTGACCGTATCGTGATCCGTCAGGCACAGGAGGACTGCCGGATCTTAAAGCTCGGGAAACTCAGCTTCTTGGAGATATTAAGGAAGAAGATGCAGACCTATCACTAGAGGTAGAATATGAAAGCAACCAGACATACAAAGATTTTGGAACTGATTGAACGCTATGAAATTGAGACACAGGAGGAGTTGTCAGATTATCTCAGACGAGAGGGCTATCAGGTCACACAGGCGACGGTATCCCGTGACATTCGGGAACTGAAACTGACCAAGGTGTCACAGGAGAACGGCAGACAGCGCTATGCGGCGCTGTCGGAACCGGGCAGTGACATGAATGGAAAATATGTGCGGGTGTTCAAGGAGGGGTTTCGTTCTGCGGACACTGCACAGAATATTTTGGTTGTCAAGACCGTGTCCGGTATGGCGATGGCAGTAGCAGCAGCCCTTGACAATATGCAGTGTGATGAGATCGTCGGCAGTATTGCGGGAGACGACACGATCATGTGTGCCGTGCGAACGAGTGCGGAGGCCCAGAACCTGTTGGCGCGCCTGAAAAAACTGGCAACTGAGAAGTAATATCATCAAATAAAAAGGAAGTAATTTATGCTGCAAACGCTTTATGTAAAAAATCTGGCACTGATCGATGAGGTGGAGGTGGATTTGAGAAGTGGTCTGAATATCCTCACCGGAGAGACGGGAGCCGGAAAGTCCATTATTATTGATTCCATCAGTTTCGCCCTGGGTGAAAAGGTGGATAAGCACATGTTGCGGGAAAAGGACGAGGCAGGCTATGTAGAACTGATTTTTTCACACCTTTCCGATTCCGTGGTGGCGCAGCTGCGCGCGCTGGAGATCGAGCCGGAGGATGATACGGTCATTCTCTCGCGCAAGATCACGGGCGGCAGAAGTGTGGCAAAGATCAATGGTGAGAGCGTGCCGGCTTCCAGATTAAAGGAAGCGGCGGCGTGTCTCATAGACATTCACGGGCAGCATGAGCACCAGTCGCTGCTGCATGCGGGAAAGCATCTGGAATATCTGGATGACTATGCCGGCGCGGAGTTAGAAGAAAAAAAGCACATGCTGGCAGACGCGTATAAAAAATACACCGCCTGCAAAAAACAGCTGGAGGAGCAGTGCACGGACAAGGAGGAGCAGGCGAGAGAGCTGGCATTTCTGGAATATGAGGTGTCTGAGATACTGGCGGCAAAGCTTACACCCGGAGAGGATGAGGCGTTGGAGAGCGAATATCGGCGCATGACAAACAGCAAAAAGATCATGGAGGCACTGCAGCTTGTGGAACAGGCGGCAGGAGAAAACGGAGCGTCCTCCATCATTGGAAGAGGTGTGCGTGAGCTGTCTGCCGTGAGCGGGTATGATGAGCCGCTGGCCGGGCTGGAAGAACAGCTGTCGCAGATCGAGGATCTGCTGTCGGACTTTCACCGGGAACTGACCGGATATATGGACAGCGCGCAGTTCGACGGTGAGCGTTTTGCCCAGGTGGAAACTCGGCTTGACGAGATCAACCGGCTGAAGACAAAATACGGTTCTGCAAAAAGCGGATCCACGATCGAAGGAATTATTACCGCTTGCGAAGAAAAGCAGGCACGTATCGATGAATTGAAACATTTCGATACATATGAAAAAAAATTAAGGGAACAATATGATGAGGCCACAGCGCAGGTGGACGCGCTGTGTGAGCAGATCAGTGGAATCCGGCAAGCTGCGGGAGAAACACTGCGGGAAAAAATGATACAGGCGCTGCAGGATCTGAATTTTTTGGACGTGCAGTTTGATCTGCAGTTCACGCGGACGGGGCGCTATAGCACAAATGGTTTTGACGCGATGGAGTTTCTGATTTCGACCAATCCCGGCGAGCCTTTGCGTGCGCTGAAAGATATTGCATCCGGCGGTGAATTGTCCCGGATCATGCTGGCACTCAAGTCTGTGCTGGCGGAGAATGATGAGATCGATACGCTGATTTTTGATGAAATTGATACCGGTATCAGTGGGCGGACGGCACAGATGGTATCACAGAAGCTGCATATGATTGCGAAAAATCATCAGGTCATTTGTATTACTCATCTACCGCAAATCGCGGCGATGGCAGATGCGCATTTTTATATCGAAAAAAATGTGGTAGATGCTTCCACGGTCACCCGGCTGACATTTCTGGATGAAGAACAGAGTGTGTCAGAGCTTGGGCGGATGCTCGGTGGCGTGGCAGTGACGGATAAGGTGCTGGAGAGTGCCCGTGAAATGAAAAAATTGGCGATGCAGGCGAAATAAACCTGACTGTAAAAAGAAAATCGGTTCATACTAAAAGAGAAGAACAACCTCGTTCTTCTCTTTTTTTCGTACATTTGATTTAGGAGGCAGCGCCGTGAAGGAACAGAAGAAAAATAAAGCATTTAGATTCAGATGGTACAGACGCGTGGGGGTTATGATGTGGATGATTTTTTCTTACCTTTCATTATTTGCGTATATACCGGACGAGATTTATGTGGCAGAAGAAGGAGACCGGACGGCGTTTGCCAGAGGACTTCCGATTGATGTCGTGGAGGTGGAAGCCGCGCAACCGGTATTTGGCCCCCAGCGTGTCGGTGCGGCTGCGGAAAATGACGGGATACTTTTGTGCAGATTATTTGATCTGATCCCGGTCAAGCAGGTGGTGGTGCATGATACAAGCAGGCAAATGGTGACGGCGGCCGGGACGAATATAGGTATCTACTTAAAAAATTCGGGGGTGCTTGTCGTGGAATGCGCGAGTTTCACAAATCAGAGTGGTGCGCTGATTTCTCCGGCGGCGTACCGGATTCGAAGCGGTGATATCATACGAAGTGTGGACGGCGAGACCGTGACATCCAAGGAGGAATTGATCGAAGCAGTAGAGGAAAGCGGTGGCAGACAGATTGTGCTACAGGTCATCAGAGGGTCGGACGTGATTGATGTTGCCGTGACACCGGAGGTAGCAGCTGACGGGACGAATAAGCTGGGACTGTGGGTAAGGGATGATATCGCAGGGATCGGGACGCTCACATTTGTCACAGAGGATCAGGACTATGGTGCTCTGGGACACGGTGTCAGCGATTTGGATACCGGGGAGTTGATTCAAATAGACACCGGCGGTATTTACGAGACAAGGATAACGGGAATCTCGAAAGGAAAACGGGGAACGCCGGGAGAGGTGACCGGACTCATCCGCTTCCGACCCTCCGCGTATCTGGGAACGATCGGAGAGAATGGAGATAACGGTATTTACGGAAAACTGGAGCAATTGCCTACAGCGCTCGATGAGGTTGAGGAGATTCCGGTGGGCTATAAGCAGGAGATCACACAGGGAAGCGCACAGATTGTCTGTTCCGTGACAGGGAAACGAAAGACATATAAGATCGAGATTGAGAACGTAGATTATCATGCGAGGGAGGAGAACAAGGGCATCCGCTACCGTGTGGTTGACGAGGAACTCCTGGATACGACCGGAGGTATCATACAGGGGATGAGTGGCAGTCCTATCATTCAGAATGGCCGTCTCATTGGTGCGGTCACGCACGTATTTGTTGATGATCCGACAAGAGGTTACGGCATTTTCATAGAGAATATGCTGACGGAATTATAAAAAATTAAGTTTGCCGACAGATAATGACAGATTGTTTAATTTTTACCTCTTATAATAGCGATAGTTCGTTAAGGAGGGACAAGAATGGACAAATTTAATGTAGCAATCGCAGACGATAACGAGAAAATGTTGAGGTTACTTGGAGATATAGTGGCGAAGGATGCCGAGTTAGAGGTGGTAGGAAC
>JALELN010000139.1 GCA_022771765.1 Lachnospiraceae bacterium
CGTCTGCTCCAGAAGCGTTCCTAAAAGCTGTGTCAGCTGCTCCGTACAGGTCCTGTCATCCTGCCTTGGGCACATGCCTTCCATTTCCTTTTGAAAAGCCAGATCAAAGACACAATATTGAAAACCACTCTGATCTGCCGCAATCGCAATACAATGATTCCGTTTCCAATTCAGGGCATAGATCTCTGCCCTTCTGCCACCGCCCGAATCACCCATGCCAAGGCTGCAGACAATTTCTTTTTCCGTCAGTTCTTTGATTAATACATTGATCGTCGGCTGACTGATTCCCGTCTCCCTGCAGAGCTCCACTCTGGTCGCCTGCCCCATGCGCTGTAAGGCATCCCTGATCAGACCAATATTTACTTCCTTTAAGACGGCAGGTTTTCCTGTCATTTCTTTTTGTGCCATATTTATGTATTCTCACTTTCTTTTGGTGTTCCGCACATCTGTCAATTTCCTTGCCAGTCGGACGGCACCCATTACCGGAGCCCTGTCCGGAATCACCGGATAGGCCCCGGGACAGACTTCCCGCACTGCTGCCAGATAAGGCTCTAAGATATACGGACTCTCCGTGCGAAAAATACTTCCAATCAGAACCAGCGGCACGTTTTCCTGTTCCATACCAAGCCGCCTGATGATGGCAGACGCATATCTTCCCTCCTGATAACCCATATCGCCAATGATCTCCTGTGCCACCCGGTCTCCCTGTTCGGAGGCTTCAAACAGGACAACCGGCAGGCGGAATTTCTGTTCTTTCGTCAGTTCTTCTGTCTGCAGACAGTCACATACCTGTGCCATGTTTTCCGCCTGAAAAACCGGCGGGATCAGGTCTTCCAACACGGATTTCTCCCAGGTTCCCTCTTCTGAGCGAAAAGCAAAGTGAAGCGCCTTATTTGCAAGATCGGCACCACCGCCATAATTTCCCCTGACATAATCCAGATTTCTAAGCTGCAGCGTCTCGCCGCGACGATTTCTTCCGACGTGCCCTGCACCGGTGCCGCAGATAGAAGCAACGCCCAGATCCTCCTCTGTCGCGGAATAAAAACCGATCCATGCGTCATGCACGATCTCAAAAGGAATTCCCTGCATCAGCGCCTGCACCACCGGAGTCAGCAGGTCAAAGTCCTCCTTGCCATCCGCGCCCGACATGCCGAACACGCCATAGCTAATATCAGCCAGTTGCAGTCCGGCATCTGTCAGGGCCCTGTTTATCACTTCCTTCAGCGTGCTCTGCGTCTGCTCAATTCCGTATATCTGGTGCTGTGCGGCACCTGCCACAGCTTCCCCGCAAATCTTCTCTGTCTCATCCGCAATCACGCAATGTGTTTTCGTTCCTCCCGCGTCAATTCCCAGAAAATACATATGCCCCTCCTGTTGTTGATCATTCTTGTTGATTATGATTATTGAAAAAATCTCGGTAAATACTCTTTATGGGCCTCTAACATATCATTCAGAATTCCCTTTGCATCCCCGGCATCATGAATCAGCGGATGATTCAGCAGTGCCAGAAATGCCTTTGTGCGGTCACCGGTGATCGCAGCCTCGATGGTCAGAATCTCATAGGTCTTTACCTCTGCGACAAGGCCTGACAGTTCTACCGGCAGCTCGGTATCCGGCAAAGGCGTTGCCCCGTTCTTTCCGATCACACAATTGGTCTCGATTACACAATCATCAGGAAGCTGCGGTATCGTGCCGTGATTTTGGATATCAACGACCTGGACATCCTGCCTGTCATTATAAATGCTGTCAATAAGGTTGATTGCTGCCTCAGAATATCTGGAGCCTCCGCGCTTTGCCAGCGCCTCCGGCTTGTGATCCAGCGCCTCATCCTGATAGCATTCAAACAATTCTGCCTCCACACGCTTTACCTGATCGGCTCTTGTGCCTGACAGTCCAAGGGCCTCCTTGGTCTCCTCGCCCAGCATATATTTCTCCAGATAAAAATACTGCAGATAGGGGGAAAGCATACAGCCCATCGTACGTGCCAGCTCATCCATCTTCTCATTTTTATCAATATTTTTAACCACGCTCTCCTCATTGGAAACCGCAAGTGCCTCTGCGATTCTGTCCACACCGTTCTGATATGCATGGTTCATCACACTCAGATGATTCAGTCCGATAAATCTGCAGTCCAGCTCATCTGCGCTGACATTCAGACGGCTCGCCGCATCATGCCACATATTAATCGAAACATTGCACAGACCGATGCATTTGATCTTTGTATTCTTTAAAACTGCCTCCGTCACGATTCCTGCCGGATTGGTAAAATTAATGAGCCATGCGTCCGGACACACCTCCTCCATATCCCTGCAAATATCCAGAATGACGGGAATAGTCCGCAGCGCCTTAAAACATCCGCCCGGTCCGGTCGTCTCCTGACCGATCACACCGTACATCAGAGGAATCCTCTCATCCTTTGCCCGCGCGTCCAGACCACCCACACGAAGCTGTGTGATTACAAAATCGGCATCCTTCAGTCCCTCTTTGCGCTCCAGCGTGCAGCGAACCGAAATATCAAGCCCGGCACGCGCAATCATGCGCTGTGCGAATGCGGTGTTAATCTGTACTTTTTCCAAACCCATTTCCACATCAACCAATACGATCTCCGTAACCGGCAGCGTTTCTCTGTGAAGAATCACTCCTTCAATCAACTCCGGTGTATAGCTGCTTCCCCCTCCAACAATGACAAGTTTCATGCTTTTTTCCTCCTTTTTTTATCTTTTTTAAGTTTCTTAAATAAGTCTGATTATCTTATACACCATATCTTCCAAAAAAGCAATACCTAAATGAAAAAAGATTGACACACCACATCCGCATTTCTATAATGATGATGTATTTTCAAACAACAGAGGAGAAAAAACATGTCCGATCTCACACAAAGTCTTGCAGGCATCCTTGCTGACGCGCCGGATCGCCTGATCTTAAGCAAGCAGGCAGCAAAGACACAGGAATACCGCAAGGTCATCATAGAAAAAAAGAACGACTGCTACCAGATTGCGAGATACACAGAAAAACAGGTATTTCACGAGAACTGTGATGCCGGTCGTCTGGCAGACTATCTCAAAGAAGCGATGGGCACACAGTTTTTACAGTTAAACGGGTGGTCCGAAGGAAAAGAACATCAGCTTCTGATGTCAAAAAAAGGAACCGTCACATATAAAAAGAAAGTCATTCCAAATGCCGCACGGCCCCAAACCACCGGCTCGCACAACCGCCGGAAAAACTATCTGCTGCAGGAAGGCAGCCAGATTCCGCCCCTCATTGATATGGGCGTTTTCACCAAAGAAGGAAAGGTCGTGCATGCCATGTATGACAAGTTCCGCCAGATCAACCGCTTTATCGAGCTGATCGACGATGCGGTCGGATCTGTGGACAAACCCTGCTGGCATATCATCAACTTTGGCTGCGGCAAATCCTACCTGACCTTTATTTTGTACTATTATTTTACGGAAATCAAAAAACAGCCTGTGGAGATCATCGGACTGGATTTAAAGGCGGATGTCATCGAAAAGTGCAATCTTGCCGCCCAAAAATACGGCTATGACCGTCTTCGTTTTGAGCTGGGCGATATCAACGGCTACCAGGCACCCTTCAACGTGGATATAGTGGTGACGCTCCACGCCTGTGACACCGCCACGGACTATGCGCTGTACAACGCGATCTGCTGGAATGCGGACATGATCTTTTCCGGTCCCTGCTGCCAGCACGAGCTGAATGGCCAGATGCACACCGATACGCTCGCCCTGTTCACCCGCTACGGCATCGTGCAGGAGCGCATGGCGGCACTGACTACTGACGCCATCCGCGGCAACCTTCTGACATGCATGGGATATAAAACACAGCTGCTGGAATTTGTGGATCTCAGCCATACACCCAAAAATCTGCTCATCCGCGCAGTCAGGAGTCCGTCCATGTCCAAAAAGACACGCCAGACACAGCTCGACGAAGTGCACGCAGTCATGGATACCTTCCATGTAGAGCCGACGCTGTACCGATTACTCCGAAGGGACGAACTCATTTCATAGGCAGGATCTTCCTGCGGCATAAATGATTTTTCCACCTGACCGCCTCTGTTCATGCGGTGCAGCCGCTGTCAAGTACTGTACGAAAAATAATACATTTCTCAGCCCCTGAATAGTTCACAAACTTTCGGGGGTTTTTTTAGTTGTTTCGTGCATTGACCGGGTCCGGCTGTTAGTGTTAAAATTTTAACATAACTGGTATTACAGTTTACTTTTTAGGGGATTGGAAGTATTGGGGGAAACAGATACTTCCACAACTTATATTTCATTACAATCATTTAGGAGGATTTCAAAAAATGGCAAGATTTACACTTCCCAGAGACATTTATCACGGAAAAGGATCATTAGAGGCTTTAAAGACATTTGAAGGAAAGCGCGCCATCATCTGTGTCGGCGGCGGTTCTATGAAGCGCTTCGGCTTTTTGGATCGCGCCATCGGCTACTTAAAGGAAGCCGGCATGGAGGTTGAGGTATTTGAGGGTATCGAGCCCGATCCTTCCGTTGAAACCGTTATGAAGGGTGCAGAGGCTATGGCAAAATTCCAGCCCGACTGGATCATTGCTATGGGCGGCGGCTCACCGATTGATGCTGCAAAGGCAATGTGGATCAAGTATGAGTATCCCGACTGCACATTTGAAGATATGTGTAAGGTATTCGGACTTCCGAAGCTTCGTACAAAGGCTCACTTCTGCGCAATTTCTTCTACATCAGGAACTGCTACAGAGGTTACCGCATTCTCTATCATTACCAACTATCAGGATCGCATCAAATATCCGATCGCTGACTTCGAGATCACACCTGACGTTGCAATCGTTGATCCCGATCTGGCAGAGACCATGCCCCAGAAGCTCGTTGCTCACACCGGTATGGACGCTATGACCCATGCCATCGAGGCTTATGTTTCTACCGCAAACTGCGATTACACCGATCCGTTAGCAATCCATGCCATCGAGATGATCAGAGACGACCTCGTTGCTTCTTACAATGGAGATATGGGTGCTCGCGACAGAATGCACAATGCACAGTGTCTGGCAGGTATGGCATTCTCTAACGCTTTACTCGGTATCGTTCACTCCATGGCTCACAAGACCGGAGCTGCTTTCGAGGACTACGGCGCACACATCATCCACGGTGCTGCAAACGCGATGTATCTGCCGAAGGTTATCGCTTTCAACGCAAAGGATGAGACCGCTAAGAAGCGTTACGGCGTGATCGTTGATTACATGGGAATCGCTGACAAGAGCGCATCTGACGATGACAAGGTAGCTGCTCTGATCGCTTACTTAAGAAAAATGAACGACGATCTGAACATCCCTCACTGCATCAAGAACTACGGTGCTGACAGCTATCCCACCGAGAACGGCTTCGTTCCCGAGGAAGTATTCTTAGAGAGACTGCCCGAGATCGCTGCAAACGCTATCCTGGATGCATGTACCGGTTCTAATCCTCGTATTCCTTCACAGGAAGAGATGGAGAAGTTATTGAAGTGCTGCTACTACGATACAGAGGTAGATTTCTAATTACTAATTATCAGAACAGAAAAAATGAATGGGCTTCCGCAACCGCGGAAGCCCGTTTTTATGATCAGTTATCTTTTGAGGTGACAATCTTTCGAACCAGTATACCGTTCCTTAACAGAATATTATCTATGTAATGTCTCGCGAATAATATTTCCCCTTCCCGTTCAATCGTAATATCGTCCTCTTCACAATTGATAATGACTTCTACATAGTTATCAATCCATCCAATCTTATTAAACTCGATGACTCTCGGACGGTTGATCTTATTGGGGAAATGGAAATTCCGATTGCGCAGAAGCGGCTCCTCCATTCGCATATGAAGCAGGCGTTTCACCATATCGATGCGCTCATCATACCTGCCGTTTTCAATATCATCCCACGGCATACACCGTCTGCAGCTCAAAATAATATTTTAATCGCTTGAATTCCGGTTTGATCGTGGTTGTCCACCAGATCTGATTCTTCAATCTCTTTTTGAACGGAATGTTCACAGCCTGTCCATTCCATGTCTCTCCACCGCCTAAAATACCTGCCGCAAATGGATCTCCCTGTATGATGTTGACATATTTCACATCGTAGCCTGTCTTAATGTTGATGATCAGTTCATCCTCGTTCAAGGCTTTGCCATTTCTTCCTGTACGCGATTATAAAGCGGAAGAATAGATTCCTCTGTCTCCTCCAATTCATCCGCAATCACAGACAAGCTCTTTCCTTTTTCAATCTTTTTACGAATCAATTCTCTTCTGTTTTCTTCTCTACCTTCTTCTCTACCTTCTTCTCTACCTAATTTTCTTCCTTCTTCAGCCGCTTCTGCCCGCTGCAGTTCCAATCGATGTTCAAATGTGAAATCAAGTGTCATCACATGCATCACCTCCGCTCTATGCTCGACCAAAAAATCCCTTAGTACATTTTCCCTGATGCATTGCTCAATCGCCTGATGGATTGCATCTTCTAAATCGAGAAATCCGTTTTTCTCGTGATAATCTCTCACCAAATCCACAAAATACATGTAATCCCGCAACGTAGAACATTTCGAAAGTAATTCCGTATTATTACCCTTATTGATATTATAGACATGGCAAACCAGTTCTATTTCTGGCGAGACTGTATCTCGTTCAAATGCATCCGAGAGCCGTAACGTATAATGCTCAGGTGCATTTTCTTTTCCATTGTAAAACACAACAAAATGGGGCACCGGAATTTTCAAAAGCGTTTTCCCATACAGATCTCTTTTTTGCGTATGAATCCGTTTCTGGATGATACTTGCAAAATAGATCAAATCCCGTAAAGGCATATTGGGACAATACGTCGACTGATGTTCATATAAACTGAGATCTGCATCCAAAATAAATGACGCATCATTTCGAACAGTCAGAGAAAAACTTCGGTTTTCTAAAGTTGTCAGCTCCACCTGCTCCGGATCATCGTACGCGGTTCCGTTGATTGCATTATAAACCTCCAGCGCGCGCCTCTTATCCTGCAAGAGCATGCTGAATACATCGCTCTTATACTCGTTGTTTCCATTTGCATTTGCCATACATTGTCCTCCTTTTGTAAATCTAGCAGGATCTGTATGTCAACATACATCCAATATCTCTTTCGATATTCTTCCGAAATCCTGCTTTTGTTAGAATGGTTTGAAAGTAAAAGCAAGATTTTCCGGGATAAATAGAATAAAATTAAGATATACGATTCAGACGGCTCCCCAATTTCTGTCTGCCCTGACTATGGAAAAGTGATCATTTGCATATGCAAATAATCGGTTGCTTTGTTCAAGTATAGCATGGGGGATAATCAAATGCAAGTTACACCGCTCAACACAAAAATAGTATCAATTCCAACACGATTAATAGAATTAAAAAAACGAGAGCATCACGACATACACGCTTTTCCCTTTCCACGACCACTATCATTCTAACATATCGTTGTGACGGATACTGTCACTTCAAATAAAATTTCTATTTTTCACTCATTTTTATTACCGGGCAGTTTAAAATCCGGCTGTCCGTGTGGGGGCAGGTAATGTAAACAGAAATTAATAAACACGTTATAAAAATTTTCTTCAAGCGCCGTCGTATGAATGCATAAAAAAGGACCTCCGCACGCGCGAACGCCCTTTGTCATTTCACTCTATTCTGTTTCCCGGTAATACACGGCTGCATTATTTCGGAATTTCTCCATCAGATCGTCATAGGTGGATGTGATCTTCTCAAAGTATCTGACCGCCAGTTCTCCGTCATAGTCGTGAGCCAGATTATTCCTTGCCCGCAACATTTCCAGCCACGTGTCATCCTCGATCAGCCCCACACTATTCGCCATGCGAAGTGTCTCCCTCGGCGATCCGGTCGGGTATTCCAGTACCCCATGATATTCGGTGATAATATCTTTCATCACTTTCCAGGCCAGATCAAAAGATAAATTGAACATCTGCACCGTTCCACTGAGAATAAACTTATCAGTCCTGTCTCTTCCTTTGGCATCTTCCAAATTGTCCAGACTTCTGCAGTAGCTGCGATAACGGTTAATAGATTTTCCTTCCATACCGGTCCATGTCCTCCTTCAAGTACTTATTTTGACACAAATCATATTCAAACAAATCTATTTTTTTCAGTGTCATGATCTCGTCCACCTGCTCCTGCAAGCGCTCCATATCGACAGTTCCATATACTATAAAATCCAGATCACTATAAGATGTTTGTGTTCCCTTTGCATAAGAGCCGAATAATGACAAATGCTCCACCCGATTTTTTTTGCAGATATCCGCAACCTGTTCGATAATCTCATCTACTGACATAAGACCACCCTTTCCCTTGCCAAACACGTTCAAATGTTATTTCCGGTGCCTGCAAAGACTTCATATATTTTCTGATACCGATATCCTTTTTTTACCACCGTTGAGTCCGGAATGATGATACCCAGATCCACCAGCTGATTTATGATATTAGATACTGCATTCACAGATACGCCGGAAAGTTCCTGCACCTCTTTTTTCGTAAAAACGATCTGTTTCATAATTACAGGCATAATTCTATAGACGGAATTTCCTCTGATTGCTTGTATTGACTTCATATCTTTTTTGTAAATGTCTTTCATCCGCTCAATCTTGTATATATATGCATTGCATTGATCGATGACACACTGAAGGAAAAACTTAAGATACCCTGCCACATTTCCTCTTCTGCACTCCATCAGGTTTCTCTGATAAGAAGGTTTATACAACTCGAGTATCTCTGACATATACAAGATCGGTGCACTTTGATCCAAAAAACCCATTTGTACCGGTATCAATGCCCTTCCTAATCTGCCATTTCCATCTTTATAAGCATGAATTGTCTCAAACTGCATATGAGATAATGCCACATTCACAAGCAGAGGATCTATAAATTCATTATTCATATATTCATACAAGTTCATAAGCAGGCCATAAACTTCTTCCGGCTTCGGCGGAACAAAAGTGGCCCCTTCTATGGTACATCCTCTGGGGCCAATCCAATTCTGTGTAGATCTGATCTGTCCGGGGGTTTTATTTGCACCTCTCACGCTATCCAGAATAATCTCATGCATTTTATTTACAAATTCGTATCCTATTCCATTTTCACCTTTCAGATATACTGACGCATACTCAATGGATTTTTTTAGATTTTGAATTTCACGGTTATCATCGGTTTTGCCTTGTATGGTTCCATTTTACCCGCACTCCTTTTCATTTCTAGTGATATTTTACCACTATAGAGCAAAAAAATCACTGTTTTTTCAAAATCCAGTGATTTTTTCGTTCTTTATTCACTGTTTTTCACAAA
>JALELN010000169.1 GCA_022771765.1 Lachnospiraceae bacterium
TTGCTTCGGCAGTCCCATATTGATCACCCATGTGACATCTGACATTCTCGTTCCTGTGGATCAGATTACCAGAGAGTTTACCTATGCCCATGAAGGCAGTTCAATGCCGGAAGGTTACTCTACTCGTTTGGACAAAAACAATCCCGGAGTACTTGGTCATTCGCTGGTTGATGAACTCCCTGCAGAGATGACTCATGTAGAACATGTTGTCATTGATAATCCTGATGAGAATTCTGATTTGCCATTCAATCAGGATAAGATGTTCAATATCATAATTTATGATGATGGCCCGACAGAATCCTATAGCAGTCATAGCACCTCTTCCGGAGCAGAAATTCATGATGCAACGCCCTTCCTTGAAGACATGTTTGAACGAGGACTTGCGCAGAACGAGGTTCTTACCAGTGGCAAACTGCTTCTTCTGTTGGAGCGTTATATGGGCGAGAGCGAGCAACTGCCTGCCCATGAGGGAGTTGATGATACGGTATATGGCTCTCTCGCCGCATACCGTCAGGAAATTGTTGAAGAGCTTTCCTGCTGGGAATCTAATCATTCTTTAGAGGAACTGGATACCGCTGTTGTGGAGGCTATTACCAGCCTGAATAATGAACAGAATGAAAGCAAGTATATGACAGTGTGGAAAGAAATTCGTAATGAATTGGAATGAATAGAGGAGGGCGTATTATCAGAAAATGGTTTGCAATGTATGCATCTCACCTGCAAAAAATGCATCTTAATGTTCAGACCATTGTAAATAAAAAGATACCTATCTATAATTGCCTTAACTACTGAAAGGAAAGGTGACCAAGATGGGTATTTTTTTATTGATTTGTTTTATCGTACTTGAAATGGCACTGATGATTTCTTCGTTTTCTAAATTTTCAGAGAAGAAGCATTGGCTGGTGGCACGATGTGTTTTCCGGGCAGGAGAACTGGCAGTTTTTCTTTTTGTGATGCTCCTTCCGAATGTGACGTTCGATTTTAAGTATCAGCTGTGTTTTGCACTCCTCATCATCTGTCTGGCGGGGGCACTTGTGATGTATCTGATCAAGCGAACGACAGCCACCGGAAAGCGGTCAAAGGCAGGGGCAGTGTTTGGAGCAGTGGGAAGCATCGTGATCCTTGCACTGAGCCTGATTCCTGCATTTATCTTCACGGAATATGCAGGGCTTGAGACTTCTGGGGAGTATGAGGTGGCGCAGGCAGCAGCGATCCTCATAGACAAAGACAGAGTGGAGACCTTTGAGACGGATGGCTCAAACAGGGAAATACCGGTGCATTTTTACTATCCGAAAGCGAAGCAGATTGCACAGAGCAGCTGTCCTGTGGTATTATTTTCACATGGAGCATTTGGATATTACCAGAGTAATACTTCTACCTACATGGAGCTGGCGAGTAACGGCTATGTGGTGATCAGTCTGGATCATCCGTATCATTCCTTTTTTACAGAAGATACCGGTGGAAAGCTCATAACGGTGGATCCGACGTTTCTTCAGGAGGTCATGTATGTGAATAAGAATAACGTGCCGGAAAAGGATATTCATGATCTGTCGCACAAGTGGCTTGCGATACGCACAGCGGATATTGACTGTGTGTTGGACAGTGTGGAAGCGGCAAAACAGAACGGTACGGTAAATGATGCATGGTTCATCGAGAGCGAAGAGGAAAAGAGTGCAATTGAAAGCATTCTTGCAATGGCGGATGTGGAAAAAATAGGTCTGATGGGCCATTCACTCGGTGGTGCGGCAAGCGTATCTGTCGGGCGTGACAGAGATGACGTGGATGCGGTCATTGATCTTGACGGAACGATGCTCGGAGAGCAGACCGGTTATGCAGACGGCAAGTATCAGTATGTGGAAGACACTTATCCTGTACCGCTGTTTGCGCTTGACAGCGAGAGCCATTATTATGAAGGACAGAAATATGGTAATCTGTATGTAAATTACTATGTACTTGAACATGCGCTGGATGCAAAGCATGAATATATCCCGGGCGCAGCCCATATGAACTTTACGGATCTGCCGCTTTTTGCACCGCCGCTGGCGTCAATGCTTGGAACAGGTTCGGTAGATGCAACGGAATGTATTAAGACCATGAATGCGATGGTGCTGGAATATATGAATTGTTATTTAAAAGGAGAAAGCGCTGCATGGAAGTAAAGGTTTTGAAAGTCGGGGAAGAACTGCCGGAGGTGGTGGAGATCAGGTGCCACCGGATCAATGCGCAGGTAAGTGAGATCGTGGCGTTCGTGCAGTCCAGACAGGGGCAGATCACCGGCGTCTGTGATGGCATGCAGTATGAAATCCCCGTCGTAAATCTTTATTATGTGGAAGCAGTGGACAATAAAGTGTTTTTATACAGTGCAAAGCAGGTATATGAAACGAAACAGAAGTTGTATGAGATTGAGCATTTGCTTGAAGCGAAACTGTTTTTGCGCGTTTCAAAATCCGTGATCGTGAATCTGATGAAAATTAAAGCGATGAAACCGGCTCTAAACGGCCGGTTTATCGCCGTTTTACAAAATGGTGAGGAAGTGATCATTTCCCGAAAATATGTATCAGCGCTGAAAAAGAAGTTAAAGGAGGGCAATTAGCAATGCAGGGAAAAGAACTGTTAGCAAAGATGTTCCGAAATTATTTTGTTCTGGTCACACTGATCAATGTAGTCATTTTCGTGTCCGGAAGTATTGCCCAGCCGGATGCGCGCTTTGGATATTCCGTATTTATCATGCCGCTCATTTATGCGTTTGCGGGTATTCTGCCACAGGCGGTCATGTATTCAAGGCGTGAGTTGTCCATCAAAGAAGTGCTCCTCCGGAAATTTATTCAATTGCTGCTCATAGAGCTTCTGGTAAACGGGATTATTCTCGGGGAAAATGCGCTGAAACCGGAGTATACGGATTTCCTGAAAACAATATCTGTCTGTGTTGTTTTGGTATATGTATTTGCAAACATTATCAGCTGGATCATGGACAGCGCGTCGGCAAGGATGCTGATGCGGGAACTGGCTGAATTTCAGAAGAGAAATGAGGGATGACATGTGAGATTTAATCAGGCAGAGAGGGACGCTTATGCTGCGATCATGAAGCTGGCGTTCCCGATTATGATTCAGAATCTGTTCAGCGCGGCGATCAGTGCTGCCGATGTGGTGATGCTCAATACCGTTGGTCAATCGGCGATTTCGGCGGTGTCGCTGGCGGTACAGTATACGAATGTGCTGTTTATGGTCTACTACGGACTCGGTACAGGCGCAACGATGCTGTGCGCCCAGTATTGGGGAAAGGGAGATATCAAAGCAATCGAAAAGGTGGAGGGAATCGCGCTTCGCTTCTCCATTGCCATATCGCTGTTGTTTGCGCTGCCGGCTTTGTTTGTGCCGGAACTTATGATGAAGGTGTTTACCAATGATGTCCAGTTGATTTCGCTTGGAGCTGATTATCTGCGGATCATCAGTGTCAGCTATCTGTGCTGGAGCATCTCCGAGATCTATTTAGCGGTACTGCGTAGTGTGGAGCGCGTAAAGACCAGTACGGTGTTGAATGTCAGTGCGTTGCTTTTGAATATTTTTCTGAACGCGGTATTTGTGTTTGGCTGGTTTGGGGCACCAAGGCTCGGCGCACGGGGGGTGGCGCTTGCGACTTCCATTTCAAGAGTCGTGCAGTTGCTTGCCTGCTTTATAGTCTCTTTTGCTTCGCAAAATGTAAAAATACGACTGCGTGCCATGCTGGAAAAGGGCGGCGTTTTGATGCAGGATTTTATCCGGTTATCGCTGCCGGCGCTGGGCAATGATATTTCATGGAGTGTAGGGTTTTCGATGTATTCCGTGATCATGGGACATATGGGAACGGATATTGTGGCAGCAAATTCGCTGGCTGCTGTTGTGCGAAATTTCGGAACGGTTATGTGTTTTGGTATCGCCAATGCAAGCGGAATTTATGTCGGAAAGGAAATCGGCGCGAACCGTCTGGAGGACGCAAACAAGGACGGTTCCCGCGCATTGAAGCTAACGGTGGCGGCAGGAGTGGTCGGGGGCCTTCTGGTGGCGTTTGCATCTCCTCTTGTGATCCGCTATGCATCGCTGAGTGAGACGGCTGCCGGTTATCTGAAGGTCATGCTGGCGATTAACACCTATTATATTACGGGCATTGCCGTAAATACCACGCTGATCGCCGGTATCTTCCGCGCCGGAGGTGACAGCCGGTTCGGTCTGATCTGTGACACGATTGATATGTGGTGCTATGCAGTTCCCCTTGGCTTTATTGCCGCTTTTGTCCTGAAGCTGCCGCCGATGGTTGTCTATTTCCTGCTCTGTACGGATGAGTTTGTAAAGTGGCCCTGGGTGTTGCGCAGATACAAGAGCAAAAAATGGCTGAATAATATTACGCGGGAAGATGTCTGAGCGTGTAGGAAACGAATAAACAATGGATAGAAAAGAGGGAATGAAAAATGTCAAAGACAAGTGACATGGTAAGGAAAGAATTTAAAGCGGGTGACGATGTAAGAGATGCAGGTCTTACGACACCTGACGATATCCGGCGTTATGATGACATTTTGTACGGAGAGGATACAGGCTGGCAGCTTTTGGATGTGTACCGTCCAAAGGAAGCGGACGGAAAAAAGCTGCCGGTCATCGTAAGCGTACATGGCGGCGCATGGGTATATGGCGATAAGGAGCGATACCAGTATTACTGTATGAGTCTTGCGCAGCACGGATTTGCTGTGGTGAATTTTACATACAGACTGGCACCGGAATTCAAGTTTCCGGCAGCAATCGAGGATACCAATCTGGTGATTCGTTGGATCTTTGAAAATGCCGCACAATATGGGCTGGATACGGAGCATATTTTTTGTGTGGGAGATTCTGCCGGTGCCCATCAGCTGGCACTCTACACTGCGATATGTACCAATCCGGAGTATGCAAAAAAATTTGATTTTAAAGTACCGGATGGATTTGTGCCGACAGCGGTGGCACTGAATTGCGGAACATACCGGTTTGCCAACGATGGAAGTCTGGATGATCGGAAAATGGCGCTGATGGCTGATTATCTGCCGTATGGCGGTACGGATGAGGAGATGGAAATGATCTGTGCGGTGAATCATATCACAGAGAAATTTCCTCCGGTATTTTATATGACCTGCACCGGTGATTTTCTGGTAAATCAGGCCCCCATTCTGGGAGAAAAACTGATGGCAAAAAAGATTCCTCATGAGTTCCATTTTTATGGAGATGCGAAGCATGAACTGGGGCATGTGTTCCATTGCAATATGAAAATGGAAGAGGCGATGCGCTGTAATAAGGAGGAATGTGATTTCTTCCGTAAGTTTTTGTAAGAGCAGGAAGTAGAAATGAAATGGCGACGAGCAAAGAATACATCCGTTTTATTTTGGATCAGCTATCCGGGCTGTTTGAAGCAATCTATGAGGAGCTTCCTGAGCCAAAGAAAAAGAGAAGGGAGAGCAAACATGGCATTTGATTATAAAAAGGAATACAAGGAATTTTACATGCCAAAGAACAAGCCGGAGATCGTGGATGTTCCGGAGATGAATTTTATTGCGGTGCGAGGTACCGGTGATCCCAATGAAGAGGGCGGTGCGTATAAGGAGGCAATCGGTCTGTTGTATGGAATTGCCTTTACGATCAAAATGAGCAAAAAGGGAAGCCATGAGATCAAGGGGTATTTTGACTATGTCGTTCCGCCGCTGGAGGGCTTTTGGTGGCAGGACGGAGTCAAAGGGATCAACTATACGAAAAAAGCAGATTTCCACTGGATCTCCGTGATCCGTCTGCCGGGTTTTGTTACAAAGGAGGACTTTGACTGGGCGGTCGCAGAGGCGGAAAAGAAGAAAAAAGCAGACTTTTCCAAAGTGGAATTTCTGACGATCACAGAGGGTATGTGTGTGCAGTGCATGCACATCGGTCCGTTTAATGATGAACCGGCAACGATCGAAAAGATGGATAAGTTTCTCAAAGAAAACGGGTATGAAAACGATTTTTCAGAGGGGCGGCTCCACCATGAGATCTACCTGTCGGATGCCAGGAGAGTGGCACCGGAAAAATGGAAGACGGTCATCCGGCATCCGATCAGGAGAGCATAAGGAATCATAAGGATGTATGCAAAGATCGATCATGTCGTAGTGAGAGAAAATCATTTTGAAGAAAGTGTTTGTTTTTTGAATAGGTTTTTAGGAAGATTTTGGAGTTTATTAAAAGGTCGTTTACTTTCAAATGAGTTCGACGATAAATGTTATTGGTTCATAATATAATATTATGCAAACGAACTGAAGTGTGAGAAATAAGTATTATAAAAATTCACGTAAGTAGCTAGTAAATATGTTTTATGATGCATTGGAGGTACAACGATGAAAAAGCTTTTATTGATAGATTTAGGAGATGTAAGAGGAGAGTTGAATGAGCCGTTGGGTATAGAGTGTATCTCATCTCGTGTTATAAGAGAAGGGAATATTAAAGTTGATATTTGTTGGTATAGCATGATAGAAGCAAATTCTTTTGAAAATTTGCTTCTATATGATTTTATAGGTATTTCAATGAATATAGGTACTTTGTATCGTTTTGAAAAAATTTATAATTTTCTTATAAAATCTAAGCCCAATGGGGCTCCGCTGATTTTAGGAGGCTGTATACCAACATTTGCCTACAAACAATTAATTGAGAGATATGATAACATTGTTTGCATATATGGTGAAGGAGAAAAGGCTTTTTATGATCTTATCCATAGTTTTGCTACTGAATCATGTTGCATTACTGATAAGTTATTAAAAATTGGGAATTTAGCTTTTAAAATAAATGATCAAATGGTTATCACACCAAAGAAATCCCTTAATTTAGAACTCGAAGATACAGTAATTAGAAATACAAGTATTTTAGAATATATTAAAAAAAATCACGGAATTGTCAGATTAGAAGGAAGTAGAGGCTGCAGTTGGAATAGGTGTTCTTTTTGTTGTGTAAATGCTAAGTATGCTGATCCTAGCTGGCGTGGTTTTTCAATTGATAAGATTGTTAAAGAATTAATTGAGATTTCAAATATGGGATTTCATGCACCATATTTTACAGATGAGGATTTTTTTGGGCAAAACTATAATCGTGCTATTGAATTAGGTAATAGAATAATTGACCTAAAAAGGCAAGGAAAAATAAAAGAAGATATGAATTTCTTTATTTCTATTCTGGCAGCAGATGCAATATGTGAAGCGGGAAAGAAAGCATTAGTTGTTTTGAAGGATGCTGGATTAAGAGAAGTTTTTCTTGGCATAGAATCATTAGAAAAGGAGCAATTGAAACGATATAATAAGAAGGCAAGCATTGATACAAATACAAAGGCAATCGAGTTTATTGATGAGATAGGTCTTAATATTGATTCGGGTTATATACTATTTGATCCGGAAATGTCATTTGAAGCATTAGGTGTTAATATTGACTACATAGGCAGGCTGAATTTAAACAAATTTGATTCTAGAAGTTTAAAGAGATTAAGGATTCAACCACTTACTACTATTTGTGATCAATTATCAAGTGTTATTGTTGACGAGCTTGACATAAATAATCTTGAGTATCCTTATAAATTTAAGGACGAGAGAGTAAACAAAGTTTATAGTGAATATAAAAAATGGGAAGATGTGTATTTAAAAGAATCATGGAAAATCCAATCAGCATCAAGAGGTGAAATAAATGAAAGTCTTCGATATGAACTCAAATTAATACTAGGCCAAATTAGGGACTTGGATTTTGATGTGATTAACAAAATATACGTGAGTGTTAAAGAGGATATAATAAATATACAGGATTCTGAATTTATGAAGACGCAACAAGAGAGAAAACATCGGTTGATTCAAAATGCTTTTAAACTTGTGAATGAATATTACTAATTTAGATGCAGTTGGGCGAAATGTTGCTGTTTTATGGCATCTATACAGAGAAGAATTTTTGCATATGTATGCGATCTTCGTCTGTTGGTTAAGCCGATAAAGATGGCAAAAACACATTCCAAGGCATAGTAAGACGTTACTGACAAACAGTCATGGCAGTGTTATTCTGACTATATCTTTAATTTTAGTCAAAAAGGAAGCGAGCGATTTGCCAAAGAGTTATTCGGATCAGGAACGGGAATACATTAAGCGGCGGTTGAAGGAAGAAGCCGCTGCATGTATGGCGCAGTAC
>JALELN010000185.1 GCA_022771765.1 Lachnospiraceae bacterium
GAACGGAATACCGGACAGTCTGGAAGAATCCGCACAGCTGGATGGAGCCGGTTATACAACGATCTTTACGAAGATCATTTCTCCTCTTTGTAAACCGGTTTATGCGACAGTGGCACTGTTTGTGGCAGTTGGTCAGTGGAATTCATGGTTTGACGCGATGCTGTATAACAGAATGAGTGACAATCTGACAACCCTGCAGTATGAGTTGATGAAGCTGTTGTCATCCGTGACGAATCAGGGTACTAGCGCAGAGGCGATGAAAAATGCCACCGGAACGGTAACACCGACTTCCGTGCGTGCGGCGGCTACAATTCTTACAATGCTGCCGATCATCTGTATTTATCCGTTCCTGCAGCAGTATTTCGTAGCCGGACTGACACTCGGAGGTGTGAAGGAATAATTAAAAACGTCTTGAAAGGATCGGTTAAAGAAAGTATAATAATACATAAAAAAGGGATTTTTTGTGTATGAAAAAGAGATGTTTTTTAAGCACAATTTTAGTTTTTGTACTCTTGGGTTTTATAATCGTTGCAAAGTCAACCGAAGAGAAAATAAGCTGTGACGTGAAGACGTTTACGGCTTTTTTCTCTGTCAACGGAGACATGAGGGATGCGGACAATGACATTCGGGAACTGATTGCGGAGAAGATAGGAGCATGTTGTGAAGAAAACTGGATTTCAGGACAAACGGTAGAGGATACCATTAATGATTATATCGCCACAGGGTATTATCCGGATTTCATTTCCGGCGGACGGGAGCTGTATGAAGCGGATGCGCTGGTTCCCATAGATGAATACTGGGAAGACTTCCCCAATATCTACAATTATCTGAGTCAGGAGGAGTGGGACACGCTGCGACAGGAGGATGGGCATATTTACTGGATGCCGCAGTTCGGTGTCGTCGGTGACGAGGATGTGGAAGTGATACATACCGGCGAGGCATTCTGGATCCAGACGAGAGTCTTAAAATGGGCTGATTACCCGGATATCCGTACACTGGATGAATATTTTGACCTTTTGGAGCGATATATGGAGGCAAATCCGATAATGAAAGATGGGACACCCAATATCCCATATACGATCCTGTGTGATGACTGGCGGTATTTTGTTCTGGAAAATGTGCCGCAGTTTCTGGATGGATATCCGAATGACGGCAGCTGTATGGTGAATCCGGAGACGATGCAGGTCATGGACTATAATACGACTCCCACAGCAAAGCGTTATTTTAAAAAGTTGAATGAAGAATGTCATAAGGGGATGATCGATCCGGAATCCTTTACGAGTACCTATGCGGAGTATCTGGAAAAACTGTCAACGGGGGCAGTACTTGGCATGGTGGATCAGTGGTGGCAGTTTGCCTATGATATTGGCCCGGCTTTTGAAAAAATTGATGCGGAGCAAAACGGATACAATTATGTGCCTCTTCCGGTCACAATCTCCCGTGATGTGCAAAATCAGTGGCATGTGAGCCGTGCCAGCGAGTTTGACATCTCATCCGGGATATCTGTGACAGTATCCTGTGAGGATGTAGATGGTGCATTTCAATTTATCAATGATCTGCTGGATGAGGATATCCTGAAGCTGCGCTATTGGGGTGTTGAGGGTGAGGACTACGAGATTGATGATAATGGCCAGTATTATCGTACAGAAGCGCAGAATGCACGTGCGAATGATGCAGAGCTGATGGCGTCCCATTACTGTTATTATTCCTATTTTCCAAGAAAAGAAGGTCTTTCTAAAGATGGGATCAATGCCTATGTTCCGGAGGACCAAATGACCGAAAGCAACAATAATCTTCCAAAGGATGTGATCGAATGCCTGCGGGCATATGGATGCCAGACCTATGTGGACATGCTTGGAACTCACGAAAAACCCGGAAAATGGTATCCGATGTACTCCTATTCAGATCAGCTCACCTATTCAACGCAGGCAGGAAGTGTCTGGAAGAAAATGATCGCTGTCAAGCAGGATCAGCTCCCGAAAGTGATCCTGTCAGATGATTTTGAGCAGGCATGGGAGGAGTATATGCAGCTTTATGAGTCCTGCGAGCCGCAGATCTTTTTTGATGCAATGCAGCGGGAACTGGAGCGGAGAGTGAGCATCCGGTAAAAAGGATTTGATGAAATTCGTCATTGCTCTAAATAGTTACAAATTATACAGAATCTCCATGTTTTTTCTATAGTTTCACCCGCTGAAAGGCGGGTGTTTCTTTGTTATCATGGGTTTACGTTAAAAGATGCGAAACTATGATGGGAGGATTTTTATTGTGAGGAAAACGATCAAGAGAGGGGGATGTATGGCGCTGTGTGCGGTGATGCTTGCAGCTGAACCGGGTGCCATGATGAATGCAGCAGGAACAACGCAGGTTGTAATGGCAGCAGAAAAAAATGTGCTGGACAACGGGAGCTTTAGCAAGGGTACAGATAGCTGGTATGCGACCACCATATCCGGTGCTACACTGGAGGCGGTGAATGACGGCAAAGGACATGATGGAGATGGTTATGTGAAGGTAGTCGGGAGAACTGATACGTGGAATTCACTGGCCCAGACCATTACTGCGAAAGTAAACAAAGGTAGTAAGTATAACTTCAGCTGCTGGGTAAAGCTGGGTGAGGAGTACACGGCAGAGTCAACCGTAAAGGTTGGATTGTCCATTCAGTCTACCGGAGATAACGGTGGCGAATACAGCTATGATGGATGGGAGTTATCCGGAAATTCGGTGACAGCTTCAAAGGATGAGTGGAGACAGATTCAGGGATCTTTTATGGCAAACTGGAACGGTGATCTGCAGGATCTGCAGTTTAAGGTGGCAGATGAGACTTGCCTGAATTCCTTCTATGTGGATGAGATCACTCTGGAGGAGGAGCAGATCAGCTATGAGATAGAAAAAGATATTCCGTCTCTGAAGGAATTTTTTATACAGAAGAATAAGAATTATGATTTCAAGTTTGGTGCGGAAATGACTGCAGATCTGCTGGATAATGAGAGTAAGATGGGACTCGTGGCAAAGCATTATAACAGTCTGACGGCAGGCAATGAGATGAAGCCGGAGAGTATCATCAAGGGCGTGGACAAAAACGGTGAGCTGATCCTTGATTTTACCATCCCGGATAAGACTTTGCAGACGATTTGGGATTATAATAAAAAGGCAGACAAGAAGGACCAGATCCTGATGCGTGGACATGTACTGTGCTGGCACTCCCAGACACCGGAGTGCTTTTTCAAGGATGCAGACGGTAAGCTGTTAGATAAGGATGCGATGAACAAGCGTCTGGAATCTTATATTAAGCAGGTGACAGAGCATGTGCAGACCAAATATCCGGGACTTGTGTACTGCTGGGATGTAGTAAATGAGGCGATCCAGCCATCTGACGGTGAGGTTGGAGGTCTGCGTGTGGTGAACGGTGATACAGAGACCTATTATCATCAGATCTATGGCAGCAGCAATGAGTATATCGTGAATGCGTTCAAATATGCCAACAAGTATGCGAATCCGTCAGTGAAGTTATTTTATAACGATTACGGAGAGACAGACCCGGCAAAGGTAAAGGCGATCTGTGATCTTGTGGACGATATCAAAAAGAATGAGGGAACAAGAATCGATGGTGTCGGTATGCAGGGTCATTACAATATGGAGTCGCCAAGCGGCACTGAGTTGTACGATGCGATCATGGAGTATGCGAAGCATGCCGATGAGGTCCAGATCACGGAGCTGGATATGAAGGCAAGCAAAGATTATGACGGTAGTGATGCCGGCAGGGAGGCAGAGCAGACCAAGCAGGCATATCGTTACAAGGAGATTATGGATGCCATCTTAAAGGCGAAGGATGACGGCGCGAATATCACAGCAGTTGTATTCTGGGGTGTTGCGGATGATGATTCATGGCTGTTGGCACCGCAGTTTTCAGAGGGCAGACATAACATGCCGTTGCTGTTTGATGAGACATTAAAGGCAAAACCTGCATATTGGGGAATTGTAGATCCTTCCAGACTGCTTCCTTACATCAATGAAGAAAACGTTTTATATAGTGATGAGAAGGATTGGAGCCTTGCATCCGATATTGTGATCGGGACGGATGGGACTGCAAGCATGAAGCTCTTGTGGAAGAACGGAAAGCTGATTGCCAGAGTCACCGTGAAGGACAGCACAAAGGATAAAAATGATGCAGTGACGCTGTACTATGATCTGAATAACAAGAAGGCTAATAATAAATCTGCGATAAAAAAGATCACTGTAAAGCGTTCGCAGGGCAAAGCGATCAAGGGCGGTTATGTCGTTGAAAAGGAAATCAACATCGGTAAAAAGGGCGTAAACAGCCAGATCGGTTTTGATGTGGTCATAAAGGATGCAAAGACTGGAAAGAAGCAGTGCTGGAATGATCTGCAGATGAAGCAGGAGAAGCGAAGCAAATATTATGGAACATTGACGTTAAAGCCTTTTATCGACATTAAAAAGGGAAGCGCAGTCATTGACGGAAAGATTGATGCGATCTGGAAAAATGTGAAAGCTCAGAAGTTGACTGTGAAATCTGCAAAGACAGATACGAGCGCGACCGTAAAGACACTTTGGGATAAGAATTACATTTATGTTCTCGCTGAGGTTAAGGATACCTGCCTGAATAAAGACAATGCAAATGCGTGGGAGCAGGATTCAATGGAGATCTTTGTGGATGAAAATAATGGAAAGACAGATTCTTACGAGGCAGATGACTGCCAGTACCGGATCAATTATGCCAACGAACAGAGCTTTAATGGTACAAATTGCACCGCTAAAAACATTAAGAGCGCAACAAAGAAGACAAAGAACGGCTATATCGTAGAGGCACGCATCAAACGCAATACTGTCAAAGGAAAAGCAAAACAGCTGATCGGCATTGATTTCCAGATCAACGATGCAGATGCCTCCGGCACACGTGTGGCGACCATCAACTGGTATGATGCGACCGGTATGGGTTATGCGAAGCCTTCGGTATACGGCACTGCCAGATTAGACGGTGCATCAGCAAAAAAGAAGTAATTATATAGAATGAGGTTTTTTATGGAAAATAGAACTTATCGCAATATGTTTTTGGAACTTGGACTGTCTGAGGAAGAGGTCGAGCAGCGCGTAAAGGATACCTTTGATGGGATTTTTTACGGAAAAGACCGGTTTTTCTTCTTTTCGTCAGATGACGAGTCCATGGGATATATGGAGGATACCGGAAATCACGATGCGCGGACAGAGGGTATGTCCTACGGCATGATGATGTGTGTCCAGACGGACCACAAAAAGGAATTCGATGCTTTATGGAAGTGGGCGCGCACTTATATGTATATGGAGGACGGTGAGAATGCCGGATATTTTGCATGGTCGGTGGCGACAAACGGTGAGAAAAACGCGTATGGCCCCGCTCCGGACGGTGAGGAATTTTTTGCGATGGCATTGTTTTTCGCGTCCCATCGATGGGGCGACGGAGAGGGGATTTTCAACTATTCCAGGGAGGCGCGTGAGCTGCTGCACACCTGTGTGCATAAGGGTGAGGACGGTGTAGGCCGCGCAATGTGGGACCCGGACAACCATCTGATCCGCTTTATTACAGAATGTGATTTTACCGATCCATCCTATCATTTGCCCCATTTTTATGAACTGTTTGCAAAATGGGCCAATGAGGAAGACCGTGAATTCTGGCGGCAGGCGGCAGAGGCGAGCCGTGCATACCTGCAAAAAGCATGTCATCCGGTGACAGGTCTAAGTGCAGAGTACAGTACCTTTGAGGGGCAACCCTACAGCGGAGATCAGGAGGTCTTTGGGCGACATGACTGGTACTATAGTGATGCATATCGCACGATCGCGAATATTGCGCTTGACTATGAGTGGTCTGCAAAGGGCACGGAGCATGGTGCATGGTGCGAAAAAACAGCAGATCATCTGCAAACCTTCTTTGAGGAGACCGTCGGGGAAAAAGACCGGGCTGTCTATACGATTGAGGGAGAGATCCTTGATATGGATGCACTTCATCCGGTAGCGATGACGGCAGTCAATGCGCAGGCATCTCTGGCATCAAAGGGAGAATATGCGCTAAAGTGTGTTCAGAAATTCTGGGACACACCGCTTCGTACCGGAGAACGACGCTATTACGATAACTGTCTGTATCTCTTTGCGATGCTGGCACTCAGCGGTAATTACCGAATCTGGTAATCATCTGGGAGAAATAGAGAGACAGGTCTTTTCCCGGCCTGTCTCTTTTGCTATACTATTAACAGAAAACATTGACATCACAGGGGGGGCACCATGAAGAAAACAATAGCCGTGTTTTCCACCGCATGGAATGGAGAACATATTGGTAGGATTTTGAAAGGAATGTGCGAAGAAGTCAGAGAGACAGGTGATGATCTCTATATTTTTAACACATATGGGGGCTTTGAATCAGAAAAGGAATATAACGAATGTGAATACAATATCTTTCATCTTCCGCTGGATTCAGATATCGATGGTGTGATCATACTTTCCAATAGCATTGACTCCATAAGCAGACTGTCTGTTATCATCCGGACATGCAGGGAAAAGAAGATTCCATGTATCAGCGTCGAATTGGATATCCCCGAGGTGCATTTTGTCGGAACAGACAATTATTCTGCCATGGCAGCTTTGGTGGAGCATCTTTTGACAGAACATCAATGCAGGACATTGAATTATGTAGGAGGACCGGAGAATCATATTGAAAACTGCCAGAGAAAGCAGGCATTTGTTGATGTTCTGAAAAAGCATGGTATTCCTGTTGAAGAAATGCGTATGCGGGCTTATGATTTTACTATAGACGGCGGAGAACAGGCATTTTGGGACTTTTACAGTGAAGGCCTTGCATTTCCGGATGCAGTTGTATGTGCCAATGATAACATGGCGATTGGTTATATGGAAGCGATGGAAGGGCAGGGATTTCATGTGCCGGAGGATGCGATCGTAACCGGATTTGATAATCTTTTTGAGGCGAAGTACCATGTTCCGGGTATAACAAGCGTAGGCAGAAGCAAGGAAAAGCTTGGAGAGGTCTGTGTAGATCAAATTCTTGGAATGATCAATGGAAAAGAGTATCCCCGCCATGTATTTGTACCATGTGAATTAAGTTTGAACGAGAGCTGTGGCTGCAATATTTGTTCTGATAATCTCAAAATAGTCATCAAGAGATTAGGTGACAGAGTATCTCAAAATCATATGATCAGATGGCGTATGAATCTGATACAGAAGCGGTTGCTTGCATGCCGGACCGTGGAAGAATTGAACAAGGTATTGTACGAGGAACTGCAAAGTCTGGGTATTCATAAATTTGCAATATTGATCAATGAGGATGAATACACGCAGTATTTTACTCCGGAAGGCGGTAAAACAAAGTGTGATCAGAGCTTTTCTGCACAAATGAGAGTCTTGTTTGATGGAAAACCGTATGATAGTGCAAATGTGTTGCGTACATTTGAAACGAAAAAGCTCATACCGGACGATTTCTATGAAGACGAAAAGCAATCAAACATTTTTATGTTTATGCCGCTGCACTTGAATGGAACAAAATACGGCTATTGTATTATGGAGGAAAATATTGACTATATCGAAAATGAAAACCTCTTTTACTGGATCAGTATCATGAATCTTGTAGTTGATAATGTGAGGCAAAATATTTCGATCCGTCTGCTCAACAAAAAACTGAGCCGCATGTATATACAGGATGCGATGACAGGTATCTATAACAGATTTGCTTTGAAAAAATTTGGAGAACCATTGATCGAACGCAATCGTACGGAGGGAAGAAGAACACTCTTTTTGTTTGCGGATATGGATGGGCTAAAAGAGATTAATGATACATATGGGCATGAGATTGGTGATCTCAGTATCAAAACAATGGCGAAAGTGATGCAGCAGTCATGCCCGGACAGCTCCTATTTTTGTATTCGTTACGGAGGGGATGAGTTTCTGATGCTGGGGACGTGTGACAGCGAAGAAAAAGCATCTTCTATCCGGTGTGAAATCGAAAAGAGCATCCGGGAATCAGTTCCGGCAGGTGACCATTCGATAAAATTGTCCGCCAGCATCGGTTATATCCTTACTTCAGAATATGACAAGGAGCAGAGTCTGGATGAGTATATCAGCCAGGCAGACCGGATGATGTATCAGATCAAAAAAGAACGGAAGAATAGGAAAAATGATTTATGAATATTTATTTAGTTGAACTCGATAATGAAAACTGGCTTGAAACTGCGAATTTGTCAGTTTCAGAAAAACAGAAAGAAATTTTTCCGATCCCGAATATATACTGGATCGGAATAAGCAGATATGAAGAACGCACGACTCTATATGCGATCATGCTGGATGACAACATTGTTGGGCTGATAGGACTTGGCTATGATGAAGATGGTGTTTCAGGTTTTATCAATCCGCTAATGATTGATGAAAAATATCAGGGACATCATTACGCAAAAGACGCCATGCGCATTGCTATTGATATTTTACAGGATCAATATAATGTTGGCGAAATTCATCTTGGCCATCGAAAGACGAATACGACCGCAGCAAAGCTGTATGAACAGTTAGGATTTCAAATCGTGGGAGAAGATGAACAGGATTATTTTAGAGTAAAAGATTTATAATTCTTATGTAGTAGTAAAGGGGCAGAAATGCCCCGGAATCGACTACTGATTGGTTTTACGATAATGACTGGGAGAGATCCCGGCCATTTTTTTGAAAAATCTGAAAAAATATTTTCTATTGCATGTGGATAGCCTGGAGTTTTAGCGTTTGTGTGAGGGGAGTTTTCAACTCCCCTTGTTTGTTCTAACATATAGGGAGAATGTACAATGAAAGTGCTCATGACAAGTTCTATAGGCGGCGCAATAAAGGAAAATGGCAAACGGCTGCCGACACCGTTGTTTTGGTACAATGGATTTTTGGGAAAACTTCAAAGCGAGTGGGTGAATAATTCTAAGGTTATGATTATCGCAGCCTCGCCCGATGCTCATGAAAAAAACGATGAGGTTTGTGAATGTTTGAAACAATCGTTTCCGATGAGCGGGTTAAGTGTTTCGCAGATGGAGATATGCGATCATAGAAATGTACATCTGGCGAACAAAATTGGGGAGATGGATGTTTTACTATTAGCCGGAGGACATGTCCCTACCCAAAATGCTTTCTTTGCTGAAATTGGATTGAAAGAGAAATTGGCTGATTTTGACGGACTGATCATTGCATGGAGTGCAGGTTCCATGAACTGCGCAGATATCGTGTATGCCGGACCCGAACTTGACGGAGAAGCGATAGATCCTGATTACAGACGGTGGATTCCGGGTCTTGGTCTAACAGATTTAAATATATTACCACATTTTCAACGGCTAAAGAATGAATGGCTGGACGGTTTTCGCCTGGTCGAGGATATCACATTTGCAGATAGTATGGGACATGAGATCATTGCCATAAATGATGGCACATATATAACAATCGAAGATGGAGCGCAGATACTCTACGGAGAAGCATATCGGATAAAAGACGGAACCATCGAAATGATCTGTCAACATGGCGGGTCAATAAATCTTATGACACGCTCATAATCTATAAAGAATACACATTTACCTATAAAATGTGCCTATCAGATGCATCATTTTATTTTCTATAATATGCATATGCAGCATCGCTGCATGTGCATTTTTAGTCAGGGGGATAAAACGTATGAAGAAGATCAAGAAAGTAACAGGCATCTTAGTGGTAGTGGTACTTATCGTGCTGGCAGGGGCGATCATGATCTTTCGAAATGAGATAAGAACACTTGCATCATTCAAAAAAGTCGATGATTACGGAATGTATCAAATGACATATTATGGAGATTACGGGCTGGATGAGCTTTTACAACAGGGTTTTTCATCG